>JANWVQ010000155.1 GCA_025056745.1 Ignavibacterium sp. | reverse complement strand
TTATATAATTTTCGGTTATGAAGGAATAGTTTATGCAGCAAATAATGGTGCTAAAGTTATTAATTGTAGTTGGGGTGGAGGAGCATATTCAATTTATGGACAAGAAATAATAAACTTTGCAATATCAAAAGGTGCATTAGTTGTTTGTGCAGCTGGAAATAGTAATTCCATAGAACCGTTTTATCCTGCTGCCTATAATGGTGCTTTTTCAGTTGCATCAACCACAAATACAGATGCCAAATCCTCTTTCTCAAATTACGGTCGAACAATTGATGTAAGTTCTCCAGGAAGTAGTATCTATAACACTTGGCAAAATAATACTTACTCAACACTAAGTGGAACATCAATGGCATCACCACTCGTGGCTGGTTTAGCTGGATTAGTAAAAGCTCGCTTCCCTAATTTTAATGGACTTCAAGTTGGCGAACAAATCAGAGTAAATACGGACAACATCAATAGTGTGAATACAAACTTTCAATTTCTCTTAGGAACAGGAAGAATAAATGCATTTAAATCTTTGAATAATATAAATTCAAAGTCTGTCAGAGCAATTCAAGTTAATTTCTCAGATGAACAACCAGGCGGAAATGGAGATGGAATTTTTCAATCCGGGGAAGTAATCACTGTTTCAGCAGTTTTTATGAATTATCTGTCCCCTACTTCCAATCTTTCAATTCAATTGGAGCCAAGGACTTCATTTTCAACAGTACAAAATGGAAATGTAAATTTCGGAGTTATAAATACATTACAACAGTTTAATAATTTCAATAATAAATTCACTTTTCAGATTTCTAATTCAACACCGCAAAATTCTTTATTAACTTTTCTATTAAGGTATACTGATGGAAGTTATTCTGATTTTCAGTGGATAGAAGTTATTGCAAATCCGACTTATGGAAATCAAGTTGGAAACAATATAAAACTTACAATAACTTCAAAAGGTACTTTGGCATTTAACGATTATCCAAATAACACACAAGGACAAGGATTCAGATATCAGAACTCCAACAATCAACTTTTTGAGGGGGCATTAATTCTCGGAACTTCGGCACAGAGAATATCTGATGCAGCTCGTGGAGCAAATCAATCAGTACAAAATAGTGACTTTGCAGTTGTTCAACCTTTCACTTTAAGAATCCCTGGAAATATTGCAGATGTAGAAGGTATTACTATCTTTAATGATAATAATGCTGGTACAAATAAAATTGGAATAACCACTAAATTAAATTCATATTCATTTTCGCAAAGTCCTTATGAAGATTTTATAATTCTTGATTACACTTTAATAAATAACACTAATTCACAAATAAACAATCTATACGCAGGTTTATTTTTCGATTGGGATATGGTGGATGGTAATGGGGATATTACAAATTGGGATGCAAATCTGAGATATGGTATTACAAGAAATACCACTAATCAGACTTTGAATTGGGTTGGAGTTGGACTAATCTCTGCTCAGAATTTTGGATTTTATGCTATTAAAAATGATAGTGGTGATGGTGGATTTGGTATCTACGATGGCTTTGCTGATCACGAAAAATGGATTGCTATTTCAAGTGGAGTAAGTAAGCAAAATGCTGGACCGGGAGATGTTTCTCAAGTTGTTTCATCTGGACCTTATACCATAAATCCAGCTGATAGTGTCAGAGTTGCATTTGCAATTGCTGGAGGAATGAATAAACAGATTTTAGATGCTGCGATTCAAAATGCAAGAATAAAGTATCAACAAATAATAACCGATGTTGAATCGGAACCTATTAATCTACCAAAATATTTCAAATTAGAGCAAAACTATCCTAATCCATTCAACCCATCTACCAAGATAACTTGGCATCAACCAGAAAATGCTTTTGTTTCAATTAAGCTATTCAATGCATTAGGTGAAGAAGTTGATACGATTATAGAAGGTCTATTCGAAGCAGGAATTCATTCTAAATTATACATTATAAATTCTACATTACCATCCGGAATTTATTTCTATCAATTACGAACTGGTGATTTCGTTGATACAAAAAAAATGATCCTGCTTCGTTAATTGAATATGAAAAATTCTCCTGAACATATCAAAGGAATTCTTGCAGTATTTCTAACTGCTGTTCTTTGGAGTTCAGGAGGATTATTCATAAAATTAATTACTCTTTCTCCAATGCAAATATCTTTTTTTCGTTGCTTGATTGCTGCATTAGTGTTTTTGATAATTTACAAATCAAAAGTTCTCAAATTAAATCCGTTGGCTTTACTAAATTCTTTTTCTTATGCAATAGTTTTAATTTTGTTCGTTTATGCGACTAAAACCACAACAGCAGCGAATGCAATTTTTCTTCAATCTACTGCTCCTATATATGTTTTAATTTTCGAACCCATTTTAACTAAAACAAAGTATGAAAAAATTAACGTTATTACCATATCAGTTTGCTTTATTGGAATGATTTTATTTTTTATTGGTGAATTATCCCCTGGTGATATAAAGGGAAACATTGCAGCTTTATTAGCAGGAATTGCATTTGCCGCGTTTTTCCTTGGTATGAAGAAAAATGAGGGGAAATTTGGAGAGGCGTCTATTTTCTATGGAAATGTATTGGTAAGTCTATTTTGCATTCCATTTGTTTTTGAGTTAAAATCATTAAATAGTTCTGATTTGGCTATGGTCTCTTTTCTTGGAGTATTTCAAATTGCAATACCTTATGCTCTTTTTAACTATGGGATCCAAAGAATTAAAGCAGTTGAAGCATCAATTATATCGATGTTTGAACCAGTATTAAATCCTATTTGGGTTTTTCTTGGCTATGGAGAAATTCCAAAGTTTAATGCTATGGTTGGTGGATTAATTATAATTACTGCTGTAACGATAAAAACTATTATCTCTGGACTCACTCAGATTAACGCTAAGAAAAATTTAGAGTTCAAATGATTAATGCTGAAAAATTTATTTATTTTGATTTTGAAGAATTATGAAAATACCTCATCATTAACTCGCATAAGCTAACAACATCTTATTTTTATCAATCTTTGAGGCATAATCAAATTCAATTTCAGGGAACTCTTCAACATCTCCGAAGTAAGTATTTTCTGTTGAATCTTTCTCAATACTGTTCTTAATCATTACGTTGGATAAAATGCTCATTTTTTTTACAATTAAATTATTATGATCATTTCTGTCAACAGTTCCCTCAACTAAGTAAGGTCCCATAGATAGGGTCATTTCTGCATACTTTTGATAAACATCGGGAAATATTACAGCCTCGAAAGTTCCTGTCAAATCTTCGAGCGATAGAAATTTCATTATCTCGCCCTTACTTGTTCGAACGCGTTTTGAAGTCATAAACCATCCGATCATTTTAACATATTTCCCGGTTTTAATTGGAAGTTGATTCGCTTTTGTGATTGATTTGTCATCGACAAATTCTTTGAAGAAATAGAGCGGATGTTTAGTTACCATATAACCAAATGTCTCAAATTCAACTTTACAAATCTCTTCGACAGAAAAGTTCTGATGGGTCTTTATTTCATTTTCCAAATGGAAAGACTCGTTCAAAAACAGATCATTGTAGTTTTCATCCAGTAATTTTCTTTTATGCACGTAAATATCAAGAAGTCGTAATAATTCAGGTCTCGTTTTCTTGAAACAGCCCATCGCTCCACATTTTATTAAAATTGATGTTTCTTCAAAACCAATTTTCGTTCTGACTAGAAAATCTGCGAGCGATTTGTAATCTCCGTTTCTTTTCCGTTCGAGGATTATTTTTTGAGCGGAGTTATAAGACAAATTCTTAATTGCCATAAGTCCAATTCTGATTTCTTTTCCTGAGCCGATATATTCATATTCACTGTGATTAATTGAGGGTAAGAGAATGTTGAGTCCGAGTCTTTTCGCTTCCCAGATGTAAACCGCAGCAGAGTAGAATCCTCCTCCGTTACTTAGGACGCTTGCAAGGAATTCTGCCGGGTAGTGTGCTTTCAGAAATGCAACCTGATAAGAAAGCAATGCAAACGATGCGCTGTGTGCCTTACAAAACGAGTATCCGGCGAATGATTCAATTTGTCTCCAAAGTTCGATTGATTGTTCATCAGTCAATCCTTGTTTTTCGCAGCTACTGAAAAATTTATCGGAGATTTTTTTCATTGCTTCGTGAGAGCGCATTTTACCACTCATTGCGCGGCGCAATAAGTCAGCTTCTTCAAGACTCAATCCAGCAATGTGATGGGCAACCTTAATTACATCTTCTTGATAAACCATAACGCCATAAGTTTCTGCAAGTAACTCACCAAGCTGTGGGATGAAATAATTTCTTCGTGCTGGATCTTTATGGCGAGCTATAAATTCTTGCATCATTCCGCTCTCTGCAACTCCTGGTCGAATGATCGAGCTTGCAGCTGTCAACATTTCAAAAGTGTGACAGTCAAGCTTTCTTAAAAGTGCTCGCATACCTGGCGATTCAATATAAAAACACCCAATCGTTCTTCCGGTTCTTATCAACTCATTTGTCTTTTTATCATTAAAGAGCATTTCGAAGTCGTAGATGTCGAACCCGAGTTTCTCTACGTTTCGGTTGATCGGCGGAAAAATTCGTTTTATCTTGCTGCTGTCCAGCCATTGCTTTGGCGGACTGTAGCATAATGTATGATTATTTTGCCAACCGGTATTTATAAAATTAGTGTTCATTTGAGCACTAATTAAATAAATATTTCGATATAAATCAAGTTAAAATTTGGGATAATGTTTAAGCACAAACCAACAAGAAATTTCTCTAAAACTTTGATGACTTTTTTATATACAATATATTAGCAGAGAAATTTTGATTTTTTTTTCGAGGAAAGGTGCAGGAGTGGTTTAACTGGCACGCCTGGAGAGCGTGTGTACCCTAACGGGTACCGAGGGTTCGAATCCCTCCCTTTCCGCAAAATCGGTTATAGAAACTTTCATAATTTACTTTTTATTTCCATCTTTTTCTCTCATTACAAACAATGCTGCTTTGTCATCTTTACGCGAGACTAAAATCTTAAAGTCCTTAATGTTCTTCCATTGAATAACTGTAGCTCCGAGCATATTCATTTCTGAAAAGTCGTTTCCGTAAATCTTAATCATCTCTCTTTTGAAAATTTCGAATGCTTTTTTTGATTCAGTTTCTGTCTCTTTACCATTCAACAACATCCTACCTCGTTGCTTCCCTTCTTTATCAAATATATAACCAACTTTGACAGATATTGGATTTAGCCAATCATAATAGGTTATTGACTTACCGTTCTTTCCCTCTTTTTCTTCATATTTTTTTTCTTTGAGAGATTCTTTTATTGTAGAAATATCATTATCATAACTTTCATTGATAAAATTAGATACTGATAACTGTCCGATTAAACTAGAACTACATAATGTAAATAAAAGAATTAAAGATTTGAGAAAATACATTTCAACCTCAATGTTATTTTTTCTTAATGTTAATTTAGAAAATAAAATAAATCATTTTCAAATTTTTATTACCTTTGTATTATGAAAATATTGATAATAAAACTTGGTGCTGCAGGTGATGTTGTCAGAACAACAACTCTACTGCATTTGTTCAAAAAAGATGAAGTGGATTGGATAACATCGAGTGACAATTCGATTTTACTTAAAGATAATCCATTTATATCAAAAATTTTTCTTTTTGAAAAATTACAATTCGCAAAAATGCCGGAATATGATTTGGTCATAAATCTTGAAGATAATTTCGAATCTGCGCAAATAGTATCTGAAATAAAGTTCAAGGAATTGTTTGGATGTTATTTAGAGAATAACAGATTAATTTATACCGAAAATTCATCTAAGTGGTTTGATTTGAGTTTGATTAGCCGATTTGGTAAACAAAAAGCTGACGATTTGAAGTTTGAAAATAAATTATCATTTCAAGAATTAATTTTTAATAGTCTTGGTTATGAATTTAAGGGTGAGAAATACATCTTACCTTCTACACCTGTAACTGATTTAATTGGAGATATCGCAATTTCTCCTAAAGCAGGAAAACGTTGGCCTATGAAAAACTGGGCTTATTTTGATAAACTTTCAAATATCCTAAGAGATAAAGGATTTATAGTAAATTTTCTTCCACAAAGACCATCAATGTTAGAGCATCTTTCTGATGTCCGAAATCATAAATTATTAATTAGTGGTGATAGTTTACCAATGCATTTTGCTCTCGGGTCGAATATTAGATGTCTAACTTTTTTTCTCTGTACGAGTGCTAATGAAATTTATGATTATGGACTTCAAAGAAAATTAATCTCTCCCCTACTCAAAGAATTTTTTTATAGACAGGATTTTGATGAACGAGCAGTGACAGTATTTAGTGTTGAAGAGGTTTTAGAAATCTTGATCAAAGAAAATCTTCTGCCGACTAAATTATAAAAGTCTGTCTAATAATAACCAATTACTTAATATTATACATAGAACTTTAAATAAATATTTTATTTGAGTATAAATCCTTTCTTTTCTTTCATTTTTACAAATAAATCTAAGTAATTAGTAATTTTATTTTGGAATGGTATTTGCCTATATCTCAAAAAATTTATGGAGGATTATGAAAGTTGCGGCTTTTTTGCCGGCAAAAGGCTCAAGCAATAGAATTCCAAATAAAAACATAATGCTTCTAGATGGTGAGCCTTTATTTATTAGAAGCTTAAAAAAGTTAATGAGCATAAGTTTGATAGATGAAGTTTACCTCGATACAGAGTCTTATGAGATAATGGAATTAGCCTCTGAAGTAAAATGTAAAATCTTAAAGAGAGATCCATCTTTAGCTTCTAATAAAACCGATGGAAATTTACTTTTCTATAATGAAGTATTAAATACAGATGCGGATATTTGTGTTCAACTTCTTTGCACCAGTCCATTCATTAATGCTTCATCTATTGAAAAAGGAATAAAAATTTTATTGAATGATGATAAATATGATTCTGTTGTAGCTGTAAGAAAAGAAAAACAATATTTATGGAAAGATGGAAGACCTGTTTATGATATAAATCATATTCCAAATAGTGTTGATCTTGATGATACAATAATTGAATCTATGGGTTTATATATTGTAAGAAGAGAAACTGCACTAAGAACAAAACGAAGAATTGGCGATAATCCTTATTTGCTTGAATTAAATCCAACTGAAAGCATTGATGTTAATTGGCCTGATGATTTCGAACTTGCAAATTTAATTGCTATTGGCATCCGTGAACAAGAAAGAAGATTGTTCAATAACTTAAAATTATTATTAACAAGTGCATTACTTTCGGATATATTAGATGATTTAGGAGTAAATGGAGTATTATCAAGTAACTTTCAAGTTAATTTACCAAATAGTAAAGTTTTTGGTAGAGCAAAAACACTTCAAATTGATTTATGTCCTGATGATGAAGATTTCAAAAAAATTTATGATAGTCTTAATCTTTATGATCACATTGTTACAAATGATGTAATTGTTGTTGCAAATAAAATTCCAGATTATGCATTCTTTGGAGAATTAAATGCGAATCTTGCTCTTCGTGCTGGTGCTTCCGGAGCAATAATTGATGGTGTAACAAGAGATACAAGAGAAACTGCTGATATGGGATTTCCAGTTTTTTCAAAAGGGAATTATTGCAAAGACACTCGTAAACGCGGAATTGTAACTTCAAAAAATAAAACCGTTGTAATAGATGGAATTAGTATTCACAAAGATGATTTGATTTTCGGAGATCGTGATGGAATTGTTGTAATTCCAAGAAAATATGAACATCAAGTAATAGATACTGCTTTGCAAAAGTTACAGAATGAGAAATTGATTTTAATTGATGTGGCAAAAGGGGTTCACACTAGTGAGTTAGTTAGTAAGTACGGAATGTTCTAAAAATTTTTCCATTAAATTGAGGATTTATGAAAAAAAAATTTGAATTTGCAAAAAATCATTACGCCGGTGAGAGAGCTTTTATTTTAGGAAATGGACCAAGTTTATTAAAGCACAATCTCTCCTATCTTAAAAATGAATATACATTTGCAACAAACAGAATCTATTTGATAGAAGATAAATTAAATTTTATTCCAGATTTTTACGTCGTTGAAGATTTATTAGTTGCTCTACAAAATGCTGATGAAATAAATAACTATAAGGTCAATAAAAAATTTTTTGGTAATCATCTAAAGCCAATATTAAAAGATTGCGAAAATACAATTTGGTATAATTTACTACTTGATTATTCTGATTATGATAACTTTCCTCATTTCTCAAAAGATGCTAGCAAATGTTTATGGGCTGGTGGTACTGTAACATATCAATGTATTCAATTAGCATATTTTTTAGGTTTTGATGAAGTTTATCTTATTGGATTTGATCATTCTGGCAAAATCTCTCCTAATTCAGTAATACAAAATAACATTGTGAAATCTGATGGTAATGAACAAATCCATTTTATCAGTGGCTACATAAAAAAGGGATATATTTGGCACATCCCTCAATGGGAGAGAATGGAAAAATGTTATAGAAAATCCAGAGAAATATTTGAAAGTGATAAAAAGATCATTAAAAATGCTAGTATTGGTGGCAATCTTAATGTCTTTGAAAGAATTGATTATAATTCATTATTTAATAAAAGCTATTTATTTGAAACAAAAAAGAAAGAGAATTATTACAAAATAAAAAAAGATTTTACTGTCAATATTGTTTCGCAAGGAAATGGAAATATACTTGCTAGTTCATTGGATAGATTTTCAAATGATCTATCAAAATTTGATTTTGAAGTGAATGTAATAAATATCAGTAAAAAAAACTCAGTGAAACTAATCGTAGAATCATATCAAAATGTTAAATATTATGATTTTAGTGTTGATACAATTGGTCATTTAATAGAAAATATTTTTTCCATTTCAAATAATGGCAAAATCATTATTATATCTGAATTTATAAATTTTTCGGGCAATTGGTTTGATGAAATCGAAAAGTTGTTTAACCAAAAAAGTTATGAAATTTTTTGTTTAGAAGTTTTCTATAAAAAAAATCAAACATTTTTGCAAAGCAAAGAATTTGCATTTCAAGACTTTAAGTTTTTTACTACGATAGGAAATATATTTATAGATAAAGATAAATTTTATAAAAATTTGAATAGTAGCCTAAGTTTATTAAAAAAAATTCCAGTTTCATTTTTCCCTTTTTCTTTTTCAATTAATCCTAAAGTAAAAGTATTAAACAGTAAAAACATTCTTTTCAGTAACAAAATATTTAATCAATACGAGCTGAATAAATTTATTAGTATTAGTAAAATCATAAGATTTATTCTTTCTTTTGATTCTGAAGTTCTTGAAAAACTTAATTTCTTAAAAAATTTCATTGGATCAAGAGAGTTATTTGTTGAAAATATTTTAGTTGACGATGAATTTAATATAGTTGGTGATTACATTCTTGATAATGATGAGATAATTTTTCTATTAAAAGATCATACTCAAAACAAAATGTTAAAACTGAGTGACTTCGTTGAATTAGTAATTTCTGAATCTGAAAAACTTTTAACTATTTTTGAAAATAAACCTTATTTAATAAACTTTTTAAGTGTGAATTTTGGAGTATATAATTCTATTTTAAATAAAACTAACTCGATACAAGATAACAGAATAAAACTCTCGTTAATTCTTTTTAATTTATTGCAGAAAAACTACGATGCGGCTGTTTCTTTATATAGCAATTCCATAAATGAATTGAAACAATTCAATGATAAATTGAATAAATTATTTGAAATAACAAAGTCAAGTTTAAATATTTTTGATAAATTGAAAGACAAGATTCAAATTCTAAATATTATCGCAAATGATCCATATAATGAAATAGCAATTGATGCTGCAGAACATTTTATGAATTTAGATGAACTAACAAAAGCTGAAGAATTAATTCAAAAAAATGATTTATTTAATGCTCAAAAGGTTTTGAACGAAATAATTTTAGAAAATGAAAATAACTTAGATGCATTAATTGATTTGTCAGTGGTAGAAACCATAAAAGAGAATTATAAAAATTCTAAAGAGCTTTTGGAATTAGCTCTATCAATTGACCCAAGTAATCAAGTCGCATTAGATAATCTTAATTATATCAAAGAAATTTCGAATAATAACCATTTAAATCTGTTTACAGATAACAATAATGAAAAATATTATACAGGAGTGAATTTAGATGATCTAAAAAATGCAATAAATAAGATATTAGGACTTAGATTACCATCTTATGTTTGGAATGATTTGAATCAATACTTTGTGAGTTTAAGCATCAAAACAGAAGAAAATTTTAGAAAAGAAATTTCAAAAGAAAATCCACTCAAGATCATTAGATTATCTTATGACAACGAACCACTTAAAAAACACATTTTGGATCCAGAATCTCCTTGGTTGAATTATGAAGTTCCAAATTTTGAAATACCCGGAATGATAGAATTAGAAGAGAAAAAATATTATCAATTTATAACCAAATTTTATTCAGGTATTGGAGCCGCTATTGAATTAGGACCTTGGTTAGGTTGTTCAACTTCATATATTGTCGATGGATTGAAGAAAAACCCTAATTTCAAGAATAAATTTTTTGTTTTTGACGATTTCATTTGGCGATCCTCTTGGATGGATTCGTATTACAACCAACCTGACCGACCTCTTAATCATAATTCATTTTTACATTTATTTGAGAAATTTACTTTTCCAATTAGAGAATTTCTTGAAGTTGATCAAGTTAGGTTTAATATTTATGATGGTAACGAAAATGTTAAGCCTTTCAAATGGAATAACGGCAGAATTGAATTGGCTTTTATTGATTGTGGTAGAAATTTTGAAGTTAATGAAACCTGGTTTTCCTCTCTTGAGCAATTTTTTATTCCAAATAAAACTTTAATTATTTTGCAAGACTGGCAAACTCACAAGGAAGTCCCTGTTAAATGGTATAATCAAATTAAATTGTTCACCGATAGTAAAGCTGATAAATTAGAATTAATTCACGAGCTAATAAATGGCGGGATAGCCACTTTCTTATATAAATCATAACTCTGGAAATGATTATGAATAATAAAAGAATTCAAGTTATAATTCCATTCTTCAATTCAAGTTATATTTTTAGAAATTATATTTATGAATCAATATTGAATTCAAAAAATGAAATAACCAAGTTTAATATATTATTCTTTAATAAAAATTATTTAATTGAATGGCAATTACCAAAACTAAGAGAATATAATATTGATTATTCTTTTGCTGATTCATTCAATATTCCGCTTGCTCTTTTTAATTATATCTCGAGATTAAATTCAGAACTAGTAGTTTTAGCAGATCCGAATCTTTTGTTTTTACCAGATTGGGATGTAATGATTCTTAATCTATTAGAAAATAAAAATAAATCCTCATCTATAACTGGTAAGATCTTGGAAGAGAACAATTTAATTTTTGAAGCAGGATTTTCTTTCAAAGAAAATGAACAAATTATTCAATATGGATTTTTAGAAAATCAAGATAATCCCAAATACAACTATGTAACTAAAATAGATTTTGGTTCACAATATTTAATCTGTTTATATAGAGAACTCTTGCTTAAATTTTTTGAGACATATCTATATCAAGACATAAATTTTAATGAATTACTATTAGAAATTTCGAACTATTTGAATAAAAACAATTTTGAAATCTGGTATCAACCAGCATCAAATTTTGTTTATAATCAAAGTAAATTTTCTTTAGACTCTGAAAAAAATGATAATTTTGAAATCAAATACATCGATAATTACTTGTCAAAATTTCTAATTCTAATACTACACTCAAATCACGAATTAAATAATTTAGATTATATAACATCAAGGATTGAAAATTTAAAGTTTAAAACTCAAAAAAAAATTATTGACTTAGAAAATTTAGATAAAGCCAATTTTAAGGCAGAATTGTTAGAATTTATTGATGATGATGTTGATTATTTGATATTAATAAAAGATTCTATAATGTTTTCTGAAAATTATTTGAATATTTTCATAGAGTTGATCTTTAAATTGAATTTTGACATCGCTCTGCCTGCAAGAACTACTAATTCATTTATATCCAATCCCCTGCTGCAAAAAGCTAATGGAATAATTGCCAGAAAAATAAATTTCTTCTCGACAAATCCTTTTTTAGTAATTAGAAAGAAATTTTTTCTTGATTTATTAGAAAATGATTTTAATGATATTTTATCTTATGAAGAAAAATTCTATTTCCCTGAAATTTTCAAAAATGAAAGGCCAAAGATTGGAATAATTGATGCATTACCTATTCATTATGAAGGTCACGAAATTATCAAAGATATATCTTATAAAACTAAAGTTAGTCAAACTTCAATTTCAAATATTAATGTTAATTTTTTAACAACAGAAGTATATTCAAAAGTTATTTAATTATATGGAAACAAAAAGCAATAAATTATTAAGTGTAATTATTCCGACCTTCAATCGTGCTCATTACCTTAAAGAATCTATTGAAAGTTTAGTTGATCAAACTCTTGATAAAGATAAATATGAAGTAATTATTATTGACGACGGATCAACAGATAACACTCAACAGTTGTGTAAAAAATTCCATAAAGAAATTAACTTAAGATATTTTTATCAAAACAATTCAGGAATTTCAACAGCTAAAAACTTAGGAATATTAGTAGCGCAATCACCAATTTTATTATTCTTTGATGATGATGATATTGCCGATAAAAATCTTCTAAAGGAACATTTGAACACTCATAATCAATATCCTAATGAGGAAATTGCAGTATTAGGTTACACTGAGTGGGATAGAAGATTAAACATATCTCATTTGATGCATTACATAACTGATGTAGGACAGTTATTGTTTTCTTACAAAAATATAAGTGATGGTGAAATTTTAGATTATACTTTCTTCTGGGGAGGCCGCTCATCTTGTAAAAGATCTTTTTTAATAAAATACGGAATTTTTAATCAAACATTCAGATTTGGTTGCGAAGATATTGAATTGGGTTATAGATTATCTAAATATGGTCTAAAAGTAGTTTTTAATAAAAAAGCAAAATCATATATGATTAGACCAATTACTTTTGATGACTTTAAAAGAAGGATTGAACGTCAAGGGAGGTCTCAGTTTTATTTTAGTTTATTGCATAAAGATAAACCTGTTCAAGAGTGGACACAGGTAATTTATGCTGAAGAAAAATGGAAAAGCATAAAAGATAGACTTGAAAATTTTTATAATGATTTTCTGGAAGTGGATAAACAAATAAGTGAAGCTGAAAAAGTTAAAAGTTTAGTTAACAATCTTGAGCTCTCAAAAAATTTAACCAAAGAACAAAGAATACAATATGAAAATTTAAAGTCTTTTCTAGATTCTGAACAGTTTAAGAAGGAATTTGAAAATGGAATTACAGCACTTCATACATTTTATTGGTGGTTATTTTATGCTTATAAAATTAAAGGTATTGTCGAAGAAAAAAATTCTTATTTAAGTTCAAAAGTAAAAAAGGAAAAAATAACCTCTAATTTCAACATCAAATCAAATAAGAAAAATATTTTAGTTATAGATTTATTCTTACCATATTTTGATCGTGCTTCAGGTTCATTACGTGCTTTTCATATCTTAAAAAGTCTCATAGACCTTGGTTATAATGTTACTTTTTTATCGAAGTATGATAATTATTACGACTATTATGTGCCGATACTACAACAATTAGGAATTGAAACCTATGCAGGTGATGCAAAAGCTATTGAAAAAATATCAAAAATATTTATTACTCAAGATTTCGATTTCATTAGAATAATTAAAGAAACTTTCTTCGAAAAAGTTATCATCGCATTTTGGGATAATGCAGAATACTATCTACCGTTGATTAGAAAACATTCTCCTAATTCAAAAATTATAGTCGATTCAGTTGATATAGTTTTTCTGAGAAAAATAAGGGAGGCCGAGATTCTAAATGATAGAAAATTACTTGAAGAGGCTCAATTAAATAAATTAAGAGAAATTAAAATTTATAATGAAGCTGATGCATTATGGGTAATCACTGAAAAAGATTTAGAAGCAGTTAAAGATCATATATCAAAAAAACTAAAAGTATCAATTGTAACTAATATTCATCAAGAAATTAATTTTGAAAAGAAATTTGAAAACACTCGAGATCTACTTTTCATCGGAAATTTTTGGCACAATCCTAATGTAGATGCAATAAATTATTTCGTAACAGAAATTTTCCCAATAGTTGAAAAACAAATAAAGGATGTGAAATTAAACATTATAGGTGATAATGTCCCGAAAGAATTGATGAGATTCTCAAATGAAAAAATTAAATTTTTAGGCTATGTAAAAGATACTGCTCCATATTTAATGGATGCAAGAATTTCTATCGCTCCTTTAAGATTCGGTGCTGGTATGAAAGGTAAAGTTGGAGAAGCTCTTTCTTGGGGTTTGCCTGTTATTACAACTTCTATAGGTGCAGAAGGAATGAATTTAACACACAATGAAAATGTTCTGATTGCAGATGATCCAATTTCTTTTGCTAATGAGATAATCCGATTATATAATGATAAAAACCTTTGGAATAAGTTATCAAAGAATTCAAAAGAAATCGTAGAAAAAAATTGGTCACCTCGAAAAGTTCTTCTAGACATAAAACATTCTCTTATGAAGTTAAATGATTATCAAATTTCAATAGTATTAGTTACATATAATGGATTTGAATACACCCAAAAATGTTTAGAATCAATAGATAGGTCTGTTAAGTTAAATTATCAAATAATTATCGTTGATAATAATAGTCAAGACTTAACGAAGAGTTGGCTACAAGATTATTATAGGACAAAAAATAATGTTAAAATAATACTTAACGAAATGAATCACGGGTTTCCTTATGCAATTAATCAAGGGATTAGAGAAGCTGATGGTGATAATATTTTAATCCTCAACAATGATACAATATTAACAAATGGATTAGTCGAAAGATTGCTCGAAGTTATTCAATCTGATGAAAAAATTGGAATAGTTGGTCCAATAAGCAACGAAGTAAGTGGCTTGCAAAAAGACCCAAACGCAAAATATGAAAAAATTGAAGATATGTTTAAGTATGCTGAAGAAGTTAAAGAAAAAAATAAAAACCAAATTCTATATTTCCCTCGAGTTGCATTCTTATGTACATTAATAAAAAAAGCAGTTATTGAAAAAATAGGTGGACTTGATGAACGATTTTCACCTGGTAATTATGAAGATGATGACTTTTGTTTGCGTGCTCAACTTGCTGGTTTCAAAACTGTCATTGTCAAAGATGCTTTCATACATCACTTTGGCTCGAAGTCATTTAAAGCAAATGGTGAGAAAGCTTACTTAGAAAGATTAAAAACAAATGAAAAAATTTTTGTTGAGAAATGGGGGGCTACTCCAGATGAAATATGGTTAAAAAATTACCAAATCAAACCTCGACAAATTATTTTCCCTATTGATAACAATCTATTTCTTCAATATTTCAGAAGAATCAGAATTCACTTAGCAGACAATGAAATATATTTAGCTCAAAAAGATGTTGAAGAAGCAATCAAAAATTATAAACCAGGAGATGCCTCTATTATAGCGAAAGATGATTTATTGGATTTAGCAGGAAATCTTTTCCTTTCAACTAATAATTTTGAAAAAGCTAAAGAATATTTTGAACTCGAATTAAAATTATCACCAAATTCCTCAAATGCTTGTTTTGGACTTGGTAAAATATTTTATTTTCAAAATGAACTACAAGCTGCCAAGACAATGTTTGAATGGGCTGTAAAAAACAATAGTAACAATCTTAGTGCGTTAAATGCTTTGCAGGAGGTAAATCAAAAACTTGGCTTAGATTTAAATCATAATTCTTTGTTGGAGATGCAATTTGTCCAAAATTAGTCTATCTATGATAGTTAAAAATGAAGAATCTACTCTAAATCGTTGCTTAGATTCTGTTAAAGATATTGTTGATGAAATTATAATTGTTGATACCGGTTCTACTGATAACACAATCGAAGTAGCAAAAAGTTTTAACGCTAAAATTTTTTCATTCAACTGGTCTGATGATTTCTCTTCAGCAAGAAATTTTGCACTAAAAAATTCTTCGGGTGATTACATTCTTTATCTAGATGCAGATGAAATTCTATCTTCAAAATCTAAAAAAGAAGTTAAAGATCTGACAAGAATAAATGAAAAAGTCGGATACATTTGCACAATCACAAGCATTGATGACTTTAGTAATCAAAAAAATTCCATCAAGTATGTTCGATTATTTAAAAATTCTGAAAATATCGAATTCAGAGGTAAAGCTCACGAACAGATAACAGAATCTTTAATTGAAAATGGATATAAAATTAAAAATTCATCAGTTGAGATAATTCATTATGGTTATAACATTTCCAAAGAAGAAAAAAAGAAAAAAGCAGAAAGAAATTTAAAGTTACTTTTAAGCGATAATTCAAAGTTATCAGATGGATACAAATACTTTCAAATTGGACAATCTTATTTTGTTCTTGAAAATTTTATTGAGGCTGAAAAGTTTTTTAATCTTGCGTTAAATACTAAAAATTTATCAAAATATTTTCGAGCAGAGAGTTTCTTTTATATTTCACAAATCGGTCACTTTAATTACGATATTGACAAGTCAGAAAAATATATTTTAAAAGCTATATCAATTAATTCAAACCAACCTTATTATCATTATCTTTACTCAAAAATTTTACAAAGAAAAAAACAATTTAATGAAGCTTTGAAATCATTGATAAAATCATATAATCTGAGTTCATCATCTTCAAAAATTATGAGTGATAATCTTCAAATTGTTTATATTAATGAATATGAAACTCTACTAAACATCATTGAGCTTTCATTTAAAGTCAATGACTTTAATAATCTAAAATTCTATTCTAATGAGTTAATAAAATATTTGGATAAATCCTCATCAAATAAATCTAAAGCCTTTAAGGAGATATTTAATTCTTTTTTTAGAAAAGATTTAATAATTAATGATAAAAAATTATTAACTGAAGTTGTCGATGAACATAATCTGAATGTGATTCTTTCGATGATTGATAAATCATTTGATCACTACAACAAAAAAGAAATCATATATGAATTGCATAAAAAATTCCCAACCAATACTGAGCTTATAAAAAGATTATCTTTAATTTATGATTCTGAAAATAATTTAACTGATGCAATTAAATTTTTAGAAGACAATTCATCCTTGATAGAACAAGATCCAGCTTGTTTATTTTACTTAGCTTCTTTTTATATCAAATCGAATGAACTTAGAAAAGCTTTAGAGATTTTTAATAAAATTGAAGAAAAATTTCCAAAAGTTTTTGAACTAAATTCAAATTCAAAGGAAATAAAAAGTAAAATCGAAAAACTTTTGGAGAGAAGTTAACATTGTTGTCCCACCAGGACTCGAACCTGGAATCTTCTGATCCAGAGTCAGACGTGTTAACCAATTACACCATGGGACATTTTCTTTCTACAAAAATAAGAACCCTCAATTATATTATCAATCTAATTAACATTTGATTTAATTAGTCATCTTTTTATGTTAGAAATAAAATTTTTATGCTTATGAAATTATTAATTATATCTTTATTAAGTTATATATCATTTGCACAAATTAAGACCGAGTATTTATTTGAATTTGGGGATTTCTCGAAAGCATCATCTTTTACAATTTCTTCAAATGGTATAATATATGTTTCAGATTTAGGAATGAATGAAATCATAAGCTTTGACACTTTGGGAAATAAATTAAAAGATATAGGTGGATTTGGTTGGCAAAATGGTTTATTTGATCAACCAATTGATGTTTTTGCAAATCCATTATTAGTAATTGTTGCTGACAAAGGAAATCACAGAATTCAACAGTTTGATAGATTTCTTAATTTCGTTGGTTCTTTTTCAAATCGAAACGAAAATAATAATGAATTTAGTTTTGGCTTTCCACTTTCAGTTGCATTATCAAATCAAGGTGACATTTTTATACTCGATGGAGAAAATATTAGGATATTAAAATTTGATATGTTTGGAAATTTTTTAACTAGTTTTGCAGGAATAGATGGTGGAAAATTTAAATTAAGAAGACCTGTTTCTTTAGCAATAAATTCACAAGGGATTTTATTTGTTGCAGATGGCAAATCTTTAATGATATATGATAATTTTGGCAACGGTCTAAATCGAGTTAATTTCGATTCTGAATTAAGAAGTGTAAGAATTATTTTCGATGAATATGTAGTTGTTACTAAAAATTCAATTAATAAATTAACTTTTGAAAACCAATCGATAAAATCTGATAGTATTTATATACCAGAAAGTATATTAAATGATATTAAATCAGCTTTTATTTATAATGAAAAACTCTATCTTCTTTTAACAAATAAGATTCTTGTTTACAGAATTTTATAAATAATAAATTTTATGCAGAATTTACTGTCCATTAAGTTAATTATCATAATAACCATTTCAATTTGGTTCTTAGGAATATTAAGTCCGTTCTATTTGAATTATAATTATTTGGATTTTTATTTTATTCTTAAAATGATATATGACCCAATCTGTCATCAAAATCCAGATAAATGCTTTATTTATAACAATCTTTATTTATTAGTATGTTCTCGATGTTTTGGAATTTATTTTGGGATGATTGCAATCTCAATTATAATTTTTTTTAGTAATAAAGTTAATATTCATAAAAAATTTTTAATTATCTCTACTTTCCCTATTATTTTAGATGTAATTTTTTACAACTTAAAAATTTATAGTTACAATAAAACCATAGCATTTGTAACTGGCTTTATTTTCGGAGCAATTTTGCTCTTATTTATTTTTACAACATTAAAAGAATTTTTTAAGAATTAACAATGAAAAAAATTTTACCAAGTGTTATTTCAGGATTTGGAGCCGCGGTTTTATCTGTTGTTCCAGTTATTAAAGCTTTTAGTTGCTGCTTATTCGTTCCGTTAGCAACTATAATCGCGTTATTACTAGACATAAGAGTAAATAGGAATTTAGAAAAAATAACTTTATCGAAAGCAATATATTTTGGATTTTTGACTGGATTTTTCATAACATTATTTTTTGTCGGATTTGATATAATTATAACATTCACAACAAGAACTAATGATTTTGTTGAAGCTCTACCTCAATCAGAGATTCTAATTAAAGAATTAAACTTAGGAAAAATTGCTGATGAGCCATTAGCATTAATGAGATCCATCTCTCAGGAGATAAAAGATAATGGCTTTTCTTTGTTTTATACTTTCATATTATTCATATCAAACTTTATAACGAATGTATTTTGGGGAATAATTGGTGGAATAGTTGGAATGGGATTATTAAATAAAAAACTTGAAAGAATTGATTTATGATTTCAGGTTTAATTTTTGCCGGACATATTTTTTTTATACTTTACATTTTCACTAAAAAGTGGCAAGAAGAAAACATTGTTAATGCTTTGTTAAATGTTAGTCTTATTATTATTCTTTTCACTATCGGCTGGTCAATTTGGTCAATGATATTAAAAATTTTTATAGAACCTGAGGGATTCAGTTTAGAATTAAACAGAGATTCATTATCATTAATTTTCCTTTCAATAACTGAGTATTTTTTCTATAAATATTATTACAAAGAAGATTTTAATTCAAACGGTAAGGAAAGACAATAATAGCAGTTTGATTAACTTGTTTAGCATTTTGAGGTAATGGCTCGAATCTCCATTGCCAAAGTGAATTTATAGCCGCTTGCTCTAATCTTGTATCAGCTTTTGTTAAAAGAGTTACTGATCCAACTGTACCATCTGGTTTAATAGAGAATCTTAATTTGATATCTATTTCTTTTTGAACTCCCTCAGGATATTCTGGAAGAATGTAAGAATAGATTTTCCTTGTCCCCATTCCCCCCCAATCTATATCGAACCCCAAACTTCCCTTTCCATCTGTAAGATTACCCTGTCCTTTTGTGTTTAAATTTGAGTTTTCTTTTATATTCTTTTCACTCCCTTTTTCCTTTTTGTTTTCTTTAGCTTTTTCAGATGGTAAAATTGTATTTGTTTCGTCAAATGATTTTGCCTTTGCTAAATCAATATCCTTAATTTCCTGATTTTTATTCTGCTGTAATAATTCTTCAACAGGTTTTGCATTCTCTTCGGTTTTATTTAATAAATCACCGATAGCACCAGAGGAGCCAGTTTGTCCTGAATTTCCAAATGATAATTCTATAAATTCATTTTGTTTGTAGTCCAATGAGAATTTAATGAGCCACAAAAAAAGCAATAATAGTAGATGAGCTGCAAAAGATATCAAGTATGATAAATTATTTATTTTTTTGTTTGTCAATCTCATTTCACAAAGTTTCTTTTTCAGTTTCTATTGTGAATTTTGATAAATTAACCAATTTTGCTGCATCAATTACTTTTATGACTAACTCTATCGGAACTGATTTGTCAGCCCGAATGATTAAGTTATCATCTTGTATGTTTGCTTTCATCTCAGATAATTTTGAGGGAAGAAGATCAATACTTACCTCATCTTGACCAGCGTAAACCGCACCAGCTTGAGTTATGGTTACTATTAGTCTTGAAGTCTGAGCTGGTTCATTAGTTTTTGAACCGGGTAGTTTTACTTTTACTCCTGTTTGAATAACGAATTGTGAAGTCAATAAAAAGAAAATTAAAAGCAACATCACAATGTCAGTAAGAGATGAATAAGAAAAAATACTCAAAGGTTCTTTTGATGTTTTAAATTTCATATTTCTCTCAATTAAAGTTCTATTTCGTCATCTACTTCATTTACTGATGAATTTTCATCTTGAATAAATTCTACAACATCATTTGCAACAATTTCAATTTCGCCCACTAATCTTTTAATAGCGCTTAAGAAGTAATTATAAAAAGCTAATGCGGGAATTCCCACTATCAAACCAAAAGCAGTTGTAACAAGAGCTTCCCAAATTCCTCCAGCGAGATCACTTGGATTAGCGGCACCAGCCAAATCCTCAATTCTCATAAATGCTTGTATCATACCAGTAACTGTTCCTAGAAAACCTAATAAAGGAGCAATACCTGCGACAGTTGCTAAAACTGTTAATCCTTTTTCCAATTTAGATATTTCTTGATTACCAGCATTTTCAATTGCTTCTTTTACACGATCGTGGCCATACTTATATTTTTTCAATCCTTTTCTAACTACGTTTGCAACTGGTGATTTTTCTTCCATACAATAACTTATTGCGCCAGAAATATCTCTTCGCTGAATATATCCTCTAATTCTTACAAGAAAAGCAGGAATGTTTATTTTAGCTTTTCGTAATACAATAAATCGATCTATCACTACAGCTAATCCAATAATTGAACAAATAAGGATTAACCACATTATGAATCCACCTTTTAGGAAAATTTCCAATAAGTTCATATTTCTCCTTTGTTGTACTTTGACTGAAAAATTTTACCTTCTTCGACTGACTTAAACCCTCTTACTTTTATTCTATACCAACTCCCTCTATTGGGAATGTCTGCTTTTTCAACGTAAGCAGAATAACCTTTTGATTTTAATTTTTCTACTTCCCTATTAGCTATTACTTCACTTTTGAATGAAGCAACTTGCACTATTATTACACCATTTACTATTGATATCGTCTCTGAGATTTTTTCACTTCGTTCTGTTGTTTGATTTCTTAAATCTTTCTTTTCAACTTCTTGAATTGATGGAACATTTTTTTTCTCTTCAACTGATTTTATTTCAGACGAACTCGATAAAGTTTTTGTTTCGATTTTTGTGATAGTATCTTTATTCAAATTGTTTAATAATAGGCTTTCATTTTGAATTTCAGCAGGTGGATATGGATATGTAATTGGAATTAAAAAGTCTCTCTCGATTCTAACTGCTTCTTTATCATTTATTGAAGGAGTTATAACTATTTCTTTTGGTTTAATTATTTCAAAGTATTGTGGATAAAAATAATAAACCAATGCTGCTGATATTATGAGAATCAGTACTGAAGCTAGAATGATAATTTTTGCGGAATTTGTTTTCTTTTCTTCTTGAATTGATTCAGTAACTTCTGATTTTTGTAATAATTCTTCTTCAACTTTTTCTAATTCACTTTCATCAACAATTTCATCTTGAGAATTAAAAATCTCTTCATCTTCAGTAATTTCAGAGTTCTCTTCTTTATCAAAGTTTTCAATAGTCTCATCTAAAATTTGATCTACGAAATCCTCTTTATTTGAGGTCTCGTTTTCAATTTCAGCTATCAGATCTGACTCTTCCTCACTTTTGATCTCTGTAATTATATTATCAATTATTTCATTTTTAGATTCATCATCAGATTTTTCAAAAATTTCTGGTTCATTTATTGGTTCTTGTATTTCGGAAATTATCTCAGAGCTACTTTGAAAATCAGACTTGTCATCTTCTTGATTTGGTAGAGACTGTTCATCTTTTATTATCTCTTCGACATTAAAATCATCTTCATCAATTTTTATTTCTGAAATAATCTTATCCCAAGAAATATCGTCTTCAATGATTTCTTCCTCTTCTTCGAAATTTAAGTTTGAAGACTCTGAATTTGATAAATCCTCATCAATTTGAGATTCTATTTTTTCAAAAGTGTTTGAAAAATTTAGCTGCTCCCTTTCCTCTGGAATTTCTGAAATTGATTTATCTTCTTCAAGAAAAGAATTTTCATCTTTTAATAAATCAAATTCGCTTGGTTGATATTCAATTTGATTTAAAGTATCATAAGAAATTTCTTCATCTGAAGTTGAAGTGGTGTCTGATATTTTAAGAAAAGACTGTTCTTCTTCTATTTTGTTATCATCTATTTTTAATTCATCAAATTCATTAAGAAAGTCTTTAGGTATATCCAATGCAATTTCTTGGTCGGATGTTGAGTCACTTAATTCTGATATTGTTTTGATTGAATCTTGGTTCAAGTTTGAAGTTAAATTAGTTGAAACGGTGAAATTTCTTTCTAATTTTTCTGATTCAATCTTAAGACAAGGAATTTCTTCTGAGAACTTATCAAAAACTGTTGAAGTTGATAATAACTTTTGAATTTTCGAATCGAGCAGATTTAATAATTCATCAACAGAAGCTGGTATTATCTGTCCTGAATTAATTAGCTTCTCAGAGAGAAAATCTTTTCCAATACTAAGAGAGAGTAAACGATTTTTACTACTAAAATCAGGTTCAAAGTAAATTGGTTTCCAAAATATTTGATCTTCTTCAATTGTATCAATATTTTCTTTTTCAGAGAAGATTAATATAAAATCGTTTTCTGATGAAGAATCTTCTTTAAATTGTTTAGAATTGATTAGTCTATAGCTAATTTTTGTGAAGTAACCTAAATCATCAATTTTAATTTGTTGACCAGGTTTTAGTATTTCATAGAGTTCCGATACAAAATTATCTATGATAATTTGCTTATCTGTAGTGAGTCCACCTAAAATTTTAGTTAGTTTTTCTTCAATCTGATTTCTGTTCATCAAATTAATCCAAAATCTTTATGTTAAAATAAATATCAAAGTTTATATTTTACACCAAGAATAATGTCAAAAGGTTTCTCTTGATAATTATTCCATAGATAATTTTTGTTATTTATCAGGTTTTCAAATCTTACTTGTATGTCAAATCTATTATCAAATTTGTATGATAGTGACAATCCCAAATCAATGTAATTTTCAATTTTTTTCGAGTTAATAATATCTGTGTAGAAATTTCTAATATAAGATAACTTAATAGCAGTAGTTAAAATGTTATTGAAAGTATATCCATATTCTGCGTTTAATTTAAGTGAAGGTGAATATGGTATGGTCTGGCCAGTATCGTTTTGTGAAGCATTTAATTCTAAAGCTCCAAAGAAATACCCAAAAGAACTAGGGAAAATATTTAGATTAACAAAAGGAGTAATACTTTTTACATCTGAAAATGCTATAGAATATTTTCCCCTTTCTGATTCGTAAAAGTAATATGCTGAATCAGATGAAAAATATTTAAATCCACCAATTACCTCGAAGTCCAATCGATTTTCAAACTTTACTTCTATAGAGTATTGAAGATTTTTTTTCATTAAAAAATTTGATGACTTATTTACAAATAAATAAGGATTTATTTTTAATAGATCAGATGGAGTTACAAAATACGTAGAAGGATAAAATTGACCAAATAAAACCAATCCACGAGATAACTTTAAAGCGAGTTCTGCATAGGGCATTATGAACTTATCTTCTTTGGTTTGAGAAATTGTAAAACCAAATGAACCTTTAACTAATTCTGTAAATTGGAATCCAGCCGTTGGTCTGAGTACCACATAATTTCTTTCAGGATGGTTTGATGTATCATTATTTATGAAAGAACTCTTAAAATTAGAATATAAGCCAATGTTAACAAATGAAAATCTGATTAGAGAGTATAAAGAAAGATCTAACAGGTTTGCTTTAAAGTTTTCGCCAGAAAGAGAGATAAAATCATTACTACCAAGTATTTTGAATAAAAATGATGGATTGTATTCATTAGAAATATCAAAGTCAGCATAAAGATTATTAATACTTCTTTTTATTGTTGGATTATTAGAACCAAAAAATTTATAACCATTAGTAGATAAATCTGCATTCAGTTTGAATTTTGTCCCAGGTAAAAATGATGAATTGATATCAGACCAATAATTTAAGTTACCTCCTAAAGAAACTTTGTAATTATCTGTGTTCTCTAAATAAGGTCTATTGTAAATTCCACTAAATTTTGCTTGCACAATTCCATTTTCAATAGGAGTTGAATAATTAGCATTTAAATCAGGTAAAGAATAAAATCCTAAAGAACCACTAATAAAACCTTTATAGAATTCATTGTTATTAAAAATCTTTAGATCTTCTCTAATTGGAACCATTAATTCTTTTGTCGGAATTTCTTCAGGAGAGAATTTTGGAAGGATAAAACTTTCAGTTAGAGCACCAACGAAAAAAGGAGTTTGCTTATCTGACTTTTTTATTCTAACTATATCTTTTCCTGTAATAATAAAATCAGGTAATTCCACTGCAGTTGATTGTTTAGGTTCTTCCTGAGATAATAAATCAATAAAAAACAACAAACAAATAATGAAAACTTTTAATGACTTCATTTTAATTTCCTTATCTTGTCTTGAGCTTGTTTTGCATATTGAGTCCCTTTATACTTTGTAATAATCAATCTATACATTTCCTCTGCTTTTCTCTTATCTTTTAACCCTGCATAGCAATCACCTATTAGAAAAATAGATTTTATAACCCATTCTTCATATCTTGAAAAAAAGTTTCTAACTTTATTTAATTCTTCAATTGCTTGTGAAAATTTCTTTTGTTCAAATAATGAAACTCCAATATAATATTGTGCTTTGGCTCCAATATCATCTGTTCTTTTTTTAGATAAATTACCAAGAATCTCATTGGCTTTATCATATTTTTTCAATGAGATTTCAATTATTCCTATTTCGAGTCTTGATTTATCTGAAAAAATACTTTTTGGAAAGTTTGAAATAATTTCATTAAATGAATTATAAGCTTCATCTAATTTATTCATTTCAAGTAAGGTTAAAGATTTATTGAACATAATTTCAGGTAACCTAATTGAATTAGGTAACTCTTTAATGCCAGTATTATAAACCTCAAATGCTTTTTGATACTGTCCAGTCTTCCTATAAATTGCTCCTATTTCAAGTATGGATGAAGCAGAAAATTCGGATGTTTTATAAAGATTGAATACATTATAAAAATTTATTATTGCTTCTTCATTTTGATTTAGATTTTGTGCACTTTTTCCAATCCAATAATAAGCATCAGCTACTAGTTTGCTTTTGGGATATCTAACGATAAAATTCTTAAAAGCATCTTTAGACTCAGAATACATTCCTTCACTATAGAATATTTCACCTTTTTTGAAGAAGATCTGATCTGAAAAATTTAATAAAGGATATTTCAAAACGAAATTGTCTATATAATTAACTGCGTCAAGAATTCTTCCTTGAGCAACGTAACTTAATTGAATTCCATTAACTGCATCGAAAACATAAGGTGAATTTGGAAATTCATTTATAACCCTTTCATAGTAAAAAATAGATGAGTCATACAAAGCCATATTAAAATATGAATCGCCAATTGAATTCAATGCATTTGGTAAAAATTCAGATTTCGGATATCTAACAAACATCTCTTTATATTTATTTATTGCATCTGTATACTGAGCATTTTGAAAAAAGATCCATCCAACAGTAAATAATGAAGCCTGAGCATATTCTGAGTTTGGAAATTGTTCTATAATTTTTTCATATTCTTTTATTGCTTCAGAAGGATTTCCTGATTTATATAATGCTTCAGCGTATTGATAACGAGTATAAGCATTATTCAGCTTTGAGCCACCAATTCTGAAAATTTGCTCATAAATTTTACTAGCTTGTTGAAAATTTTTACTACCGAAGTAACTATCAGCAAGTCTCAAATAAGCATCGTTAAAGAATTTACTATTTCTAAATTGTTTAACAAATTCAGAAAATGCCTCAGCAGAATTTTCATAATCTCCGATATTAAAATGACTATAAGCCTTTCCATATAGACTTAATTCATTAATTCTATCATCATTCCCAAAGGCTCTATCGAATCTGTTTATTGCTTCTCTGTAATTTCCTAATGAAAAATAATTTTCTGCATAATAGTAATTCACTCTTTGGGTTTCGAAGTTTCGGTTTGATTTTTCAATTTCAATCAAATAAGCTAAAGATGAATTGTAGTCTTTTGTCCAAAATTTTCCAATTGCTAATCCAAGTAGGGCGCGTAATTTTGTTTCATTTGAAATGGATTTAATGTTCAAAGCTTCTGTGAAATAATTTATTGCGTTCTTGAAAGATGATTTTTCTAATTCTATCTCACCGAGAGAAGTTAAAGCTTTAGCTCTTGTTTCATTGTTTTCAATGTTATTTGCAGACAGTAAAAATCTACTTGCTAATTCAGTATTACCTTTGGCAAGATAAATCATACCAATTTGAAACTGAGCATCTTGAGATAATCTTTCATTAGGATATTTTTCAAGAAACGATTTGAAAATTTGCAATGCCTCATCATCTTTTCCTGAATATCTTTTTGATTCACCTTTCCAATAAAATGACTTAACTGCAATTGAATCATTACCATTTGAAGCAAAGTCAAAGACTTTGAATGCATCATTGTATTTTTTCTGTTGAAAGTAACTCCATCCTAAACCATAGAGTGCCTCTCTATAAAATTCAGATGAGGGATAATTTTCAATTATTTCGGAGAATTTTGTTTCAGCATTTTTATAATCCTCAATTCGAAAGTATGAATGAGCTAAAATGTAAAGAACTTCAATTTTAGATTTTTCATCTATATTCAAAAGCGTTGGATTATTTAATTCGATTATGGCAGTTTGATAATCTTTCAACTTGAAATAGCAAAAACCGATCCTTATTTGAGCACTTGTTATTAATTCAGAATTAGGATGAAAAGTCAATAATCTATCGTAATAATCTACAGCACTTTGATAATCACCGATTTTTTCATACAAATTTGCAAGAGAGTAGATAGAGTAATCTAAAAATTTATTTCTTCTTTTATCATTGATAGCATTTTCAAAAAAAAGTATCGCATCTTGAATATTGCCTTCCGCAGCATAAGATTCTCCAATCCAATAAAGTGCACTTCCAACATATTCACTTTCGGGATAATCATCTAATAATTGAGCCATTCTTGAACGAGAGTTGTTGTAATCTTTTAAATTGTAATAAATCAGACCTAACTCAAATAAAGAATGACTTCTGTAATTTGTCCAATGAAAATTATCTGATAAAAAAGAGAATATTATTGCAGCCTCATCAAAGCGATTTAATTTTAGTAAAGATTTTGCAAGATAATATTTTGCTGATGCATACTTCTCATCAACAATGTTGTATCCTTTGAAGAATTCTGAAAACAAAACTGATGCTTCAGCGAATTGCCCATCATTGTAGGCTTTCAATGCTTCTGAATAAAGGTCTGAGGTAACTTGAGAAAACAAAATGTTATTAATGAGTATTAAAACTAAAATTATCCTTATCATTTTATTCCCAATTAAAGAGTGTTAAAGATTTATTAATATTAAAAAACTTTATCTATTTGACGCATAATTAAAAAAAAAGTCTGCTCCAAAAATAACTTTAGAGCAGACTTTAATTAAATTTTTGATGAATTACTTTATTAAATTCAATTGATATTCAGCCGTGCTCTTATAGGAAGGATCAGCTTTAGCGAGGTTAAGGTATTCTTTTGCTTTTGCAATATCACCTTTGTTTTTGTAGGCCAATCCAATGTAATAATTTGGACCTCCTTTACTTATTTTATTTCTGTATTTCAATGCATCTTCAGCAGCTTTAATTGCGGCGTCATAATTTCCTAATTCAACATTTAATTGCGCTAAAAGTAAGAATGCTGAATCATATTTATCTAATTCAACTGCTTTATTGAGATATTCAAGAGCTTTTTGACCGTTTCCACTTTTCATTGCATCATTGCCTAATTGAGTGTAAGCAAGAGCCATATTTTTCTTAACTTTTTCTTTGAAAGAATTATTTTTTGAAACAGATAAAACTTTTTCGAAAGTCTCTATTGATTTTTGGAAATCTTTCATTGCAAAAAATACACCACCCAAAGCATTTAATGCTGCTTCATTATTGGGACTAAGTTGAAGTGATTCTTCTAATACAGTTTTAGCTTCATTCAATTTATCTGCTTTGCGTAATGCCAAACCTTTTTGATATAAAATTCTATAATCTCGAGAAATTTTTAGTGCTTCATCATATTTTTGAATGGCACCATTATAATTTCCTGCTTTAAGCAAGGCATTTCCTTCATTGTAAAGTTTGCCAGCTTCTGGATTCATCTCTTGGGAAAATAAAACTTTAACAAAAATCAAAACAAAAATGACATTGAAAGCAAAAAAATATTTCATATCTAACCCTTGTAATTGTTGAAAATTGTTTTAATTAGTAATTAGGAAGTGCGGAAGGCGGGACTTGAACCCGCACGCCTACGCGGCGCCACCCCCTCAAGATGGTGTGTCTACCAGTTCCACCACTTCCGCAAAAAAATCGTGCCAAAAATACTTTTACGAGAGATTAAAAACAATACTTTTTTAATTGAATTTTAATTGAATTAATTGCTTTATCTCGGGGGTCTTCTTCTGTTAATAATTAATTCTCTAATTTCTTCGTGAAATCTTCTTTCAAATAAAAGTAGTTTACTAATTTGCTCTGTTGTTAAAATATCATTTAATGAAAGAATAAACTGCTTTCTTTTTGATTCAATTTTCTCTCTTAAGGAAAGAATTTCTTCATTCATTTTTTTCAATGCTGATTCTTTTGCTTCTCCGGAGTTAATAATTTTATACATTTCTTCCATTATTTCATCAATTTTCTTGTTGATACTCTCAATTTCTTTTCTATGTTCGTTTCTTCTTGCAAAGAATCTTAATGTTTGTTCCTCTGAAAGATTTAAAGATTCTATGAGTTTTACTCTTTCCAGTTGCTCAACTCTATGCATTCTTGGCCAATCGCCTCGCCTGCCATCCTGTGGATAGGTTTGATTAAATATTATTAGTGAAATAAAAACAATCAATAATAATTTCATTTTAACCTCAAAGAATTTTTTTATTTAATAATTCTTGATAGATATCTTCTGCATCGGATTCTGGAATTTCATAATAACTATCTTCAATTTGTAGATACTTTTTAACAGCGATAATGTTTTCCTCTTTATTAATGAGTTCATCAAATAATAAATCAATTATTTTATCTTCATTAACTAGCTTATACATCTGTTCGACGTTTTCAAAGTCGTAACCATTAATCTCAACAAAATCATTATTTTGGTTAAAGTCATCTTGAGATGTCCTAGTCAATAAAAATAAAATTAAAGATGAAGTTAAAAGAATAACTGAAATCGTAACAAATACAGGTTTTAATAAAAAGCTTACTTTATGATTTCTATTTCGAAATCTCAACAAGATTGATTCATAGTAATCATCACTAATTTTAACATTTTTAGAACCATCTATCGATGAATAAAGTTTCTTAAAACTCTCAAATTCTTTTTTGAGCTCTAAATTAGAATTAACTTCTTTAAGGAGATCAGTTTTCTCTTCTTCAGAGAGATTGCCCTCAAAGAAATCTATTATTTTTTGATTTTTAATTTTCATAATGCTTTTCCAAAAGTTCTTTTAGTTTATTTACTGAGTGAAAATAATTTGCTTTTAATGTACCAATAGATTTTCCGGTTATTTCGCTTATTTCTTCATACTTTAAGTTTTCAAAATTCTTCAAAATAAATACTTCTCTTTGTTTTGGCGGAAGTTTTTTCAAAAGTTTTTCTACTAATTCAAACTGATCTTTTCCTTCAATAATTTCTGCTGGATTTTGATTATAAGATCTTTCTTTTTTCAAATCAAAAATTGACAATAAATTTTTTATCGCACGTTTCTTTAGAAAATTAATACTTCTAGTCATTGTAATTCTGTATAGCCAAGTTGAAAAAGCTGATTCAAATTTAAAGGTATTGAGTTTCTTGTATAAAACTAATAAAACCTCCTGAACAACCTCATCAGCATCTAAATGATTTCCAAGCATCCTTCTAGCTACCATATATATTTTTTCCTGATGTCTTTTCACAAGAAGATTGAAAGCAGATTCATCACCATTTAAGAATTTTTCAATTAGTTCAAAATCTTTCTGCTTATCCGACATATAATTTTTTTAACCTTTTGACAATAAAATTCGGTTTCAAGTTTAATAAAAATTTATTTAAACCTAAATTTAATGGCCTCTGTCAAATACACAGAATTTAGCTAAAACAAAACATAAGGTGAAAATATGAAATCAAAAATATTTTATTCGTTGTTAATTATTCTTCTTGGGTTAATTTTTATAACAGAAGTCGAAGCTCAAAGAAAATTCGACGATGATGACGATTTTCCACCACCACCTCCTTATTTAATCGAGCAACTAAAATTAACAGAAGCTCAGAAAAATAAGTTAGAGGATTTACGCTATAACTATCAAAAAGAAATGATTGCATTAAGGTCAGAATTGTGGCAGAAATTACTTGAAATGAAAAAATATCGTTCAAGCGAGAACATATCGAGAAGCAAAGTTATTGCTTTGACAAAAGAAATAAACGAAATTCGAAATAAAATTGCTTTAGCTCGTGCAAATCATCAAATGGATATATATGAGTTACTTGATGATACTCAAAGAAAGATTTGGCACGAGAATCGTCCCTTGGGATTTGGAGATTTTGAAAGAGGAAAAAGATTTTTCAGAAAATGGAAAAACCTATGCTGGTAAGTTGAGTATAATCTCTCGGCTTTTAGAGAATATTAAAAAATTTTCTAAAGGCCGATTTAATTATTCACTCAACCACTTGATTTTGTAAATGATAAAGATTTTTAATTAATAAAAATTATTTTCAAACTGCAATCGAGAAGTAAAAGCTGCCTCTTAATCAAAAAAAAATTCAGAATCTTTTATTTATTGACGAGGCAGCTTAAAAATTTGAATACTATTCAGACTTCTTTTTTTCTTCTTTTCTTTTCATTTTAATTGACTGGATGTCATTTCTAATCTCTTGAGCTAATCTTCTCAAATCGCTTAAACCTTTACGAACACGAGTGCCGGCGGCAGCCTGACCTTTTTCATAAAATTTTTGAAAGTCAGTCTCAAGGCTTTTGACGAAATCTACTAGTCTTTGAAATTGATCCATAGTTCCTCCTTTTATTGATTTTTGTTAATTAATAGGTTATCTAATACGATTTCTGCTATATCTTTAACTTGAATTTCTTCTTGTTTTTGAAAATGCTTGATACCATCATTTAGCATTGTCATACAAAAAGGGCAAGCAGAAGCAACTGTTTGAGCACCTGTAGAAATTGCTTCACGAGTTCTTTCTAAATTTATTCTCCCACCTTCCTCATCTTCAAGGAACATACGTCCACCTCCTGCCCCACAACAAAATCCTTTACTTTTATTTCTTTGCATCTCAATTATATCAAATTTCCCGGATTTTTCAATCACATTTCGAGGTTCATCAAAAATATTATTGTAACGTCCTAGATAACAGGAATCGTGGTAAGTAACTTTTTTAACATCCGAATTATCTTTTAATTTTAATCTACCATTATTTATCAAATCACTTATAAATTCTGAATGATGCTTTACTTCGAAATTTCCGCCAAATTGTGGATATTCATTCTTTAAGGAGTGATAACAATGTGGACAAGCAGTAACAATCTTTTTTACATTGTATGAATTTAGAGTTTGAATATTTTCCTGCATAAGCATTTGCGCGAGATACTCATTACCTAACCTTCTAGCGGTATCACCATTACATTTTTCCTCTGTTCCTAAAATTCTGAAGTCAACTCCGGCTTCTTTCATAATAGTAGCAAATGCTTTAGTGACTTTTTTATATCTATCATCGAAAGAACCTGCACATCCGACCCAGAAAAGAATTTCACCATTACTATCCTCAGCCATAGTTTTAATGTCCATCCCTTCAGCCCAAGAAGCTCTTTCAGATTGACTAAAAGCCCAAGGAGTAAAATTTGTTTCAAGACTTTTAAAAACATTATTTAGATTTGATGGAAATTCTGATTCTGTTAATACTAAATATCTTCTCATATCAATAATTGCATCAAGATGTTCAATCATTACTGGACATTCTTGTACGCAAGCCATACAAGTGGTGCATTCCCATAGTTCTATATCTTTTACGTAATCGTGAACTAATTTTTTATTCAATAATTCGTGTTCATTAACACCGGATAAAATCAGTTTTCCTTTCTCCTCGGCTCTTTTTCGAATATTTACGATTATTTCTCGTGGAGATAAAGATTTACCAACTGTATGCGCTGGACAGGAATAGCTACATCTACCACATTCGGTACAGGAATATCCATCTAAAATTTGTTTCCAAGATAATTGTTCTATATCTGATGTTCCAAAAGTTTCAGCATTTTCATCTTCCAAATTCAGTGGTTTTATAGTATTTCTTTTAGGCTCAAGATTAGCGAAAAATACATTTGGAATTGAAGTAATAACGTGAAGATGTTTTGAATAAGGTAGATAGTTCAAAAAAGCAAAAATTATCAAAATATGTAACCACCAAAATATCTCGTAAATTATTTTGAAATTAAAATCACCACTACTAAAAACAAAACTTGCGATAGTAGCAGTTATGGGGCGATATTCGTATTGATGATAATTAAATCCGTTGTTGGCATAAGAGGCTGAATTATAACCATACATCGAAATTGCTACAAATAATATCATTATTAGTATAAAAGCAGCATCAAGTTTTCCAGATTTGTCAACATTCAAGCGTGGTATTTTTTGAATAAATCTTCTATAAAGTGAAATTAATACAGAGATTATAACAAATAATCCTAAAATATCCTTTAAGAATGTTATTAAAGTATAAAACCATCCCAGAAAAGCCAAACTAAAAGATGGATAAAAACCTTGAACAACAGATTCTATAACAGCGAAACCAAATACAATGAAAGTCCAAAAAATTAATAAATGTAAAATTCCAGCAACCGGATCTCTCAATAACTTTGTTTGTGCAAATGCAATAGTTAAAACTTTTTTAATTCTTTCTTGAAAATTATCAAATCTATTATCGGGCTTTTGGGCGAGTTTCATAAAATTAAATAATCGGCGGGTGCTATAAATAAAAATGGCAATGCTAATTAAAAGTATTATAGGAAAAATGTAAACTCTGAATTCCATATTTTTTTCTATTTTTTATTACAATTTAATGAATTTATGAAAAAATCTACTGTTAAGTTTAATACTCTATCAAATTTTTTATTAGAGCCGGAAAATGGATGAACAATATCAAAAGTATGACCAGTTGATTCAATAATTTCAAATTTAGTCTGATTTTTATTAGACCATTGATAAATTAGCTCAGATTCTCTGACTGGAACTGTTAAATCTTGGTCACCGTGAATAATTAAAAATGGAATATTAAGTTTTTTAACCGCTTTTTCAATACTAAGCTTTTCGTCTTTATTCAATTCAATATCATTCAATAAATCTACAGACATTCGCATCAACTGATTTGTTCTTGTATTTAATACTTCGAAATATCCGACTTCTTTCCAAATTGATTTTTGTCTTTCTGTATATCTATCAAATTTTGAAACTGGTGCCCAGCAACAAAGTGAGTTTACAAAATTATTTATTGAGGCAGCAAGAATACTAACTGATGCTCCCCTACTATGACCTAAAAGACCAATATAATCAGGTTTGAAGTTGTTAAAGTATCCATCTTTTGAAATATTAATAATTTCATTAAGCTCTTCAAGTTCTAAGGATATTGTGTTTTTTTCAAATTTTTCTAATTCATCAAATTCTGTCAAGGACTTACCAACACCATTGTGTGAGAAATTAAATGAAACAACATTGAATCCATTTTTAACTAAATACTCAGCAGTAAACGGGAAAAATCCCCAATCCTTAAATCCTTTGAAGCCGTGAACTAAAATTATTAAACATCTACATTCGGACTCTGAATTGAAGAAAAAATCAATATTTATTTTATTTGCCTTAATTGAATTATATGTAAAATTATTTTTAATCATTAAGAAAGATTCTGAGATTTTTAACAATTTAAGAAAAACTTGTAATATTTTTATTTTGTGAAATAAAATTAATAAAATATGGAAAATAAAACACTAATATTCATAGATGCTATGGCTCTGGCTTATAAAGGCTATTTTGCGTTTATAAGCAGACCACTTAGAACAAGCAAAGGCGAACCAACTTCTGCAGTTTATGGATTTTTGTCTCAATTACTTCGTGTGCTTGAAGAGCAAAAACCAGATTATATTGCAATTGCAACTGACTCAAAAGAGAAAACTTTTAGACACGACTTGTATCCTAAATACAAATCCTCTCGTCAGGTTATGCCTGATGATATGATTCCACAGTTACAAAGAATAAATCAAATAATTGAAATATTAAAAATTCCTCTCTATATAGTCCCTGGTTACGAAGCAGATGATATAATTGGAACTGCTTTATATCAAGCTGAAATGTTAGGTTTTAACGGATTTGCAGTTACTCCAGATAAAGATTATTTTCAACTTATTACAGATAAAACAAAAATTATCAGACCTGGTAAATCAACTGATGAAGCAGTGGTATATGACTATAAAAAGTTCACAGAAGAATTTGGTTTTGAGCCAAAATTAATGATAGATTATTTAGCTTTAATTGGAGATAAAAGTGATGATATTCCAGGTGTTCCCGGAATTGGTGAAAAGTCAGCTATTCCTTTAATTCAAAAGTTCGGATCAATTGAAAATATATATCAAAATCTTGATAAAATTGAAAAATCTTCTATTAAGAAAAAACTCAAAGAAAATCGAGATCTTGCTTTTCTTTCTAAAAAATTAACCACTATTAGAAAAGATGTTCCACTAAAAATCGACTTTCAATCAACTATTTTTGAATTACCCAACCTTGATGATTTAAAGAATATTTTCATTGAATTAGAATTCAAGACCCTCTATTCAAAGTTCATAAAACTATATGACAATTCTTTTAATAAAAAAATTTCTATTCCTGAAAGTTTTAATGAAATAAAATCTAATAAAGAAATTTTAGATATTAATTCAGTTAGATATCATTATTTGAAAACAGAAAAAGAATTAATAGAGCTAAAAAAATTATTAATCGAAAAAAAACTTTTTGTTTTTGATACTGAAACAACTGATTTAAATCCTTGGAAAGCAAAACTTATTGCCTGTTCATTTAGTATTAAACCAAAAGAAGCATATTTTTTTAGAATATTTGATGACAGAGATAAAATTAAAGATAATATTGTTTCTGATAATCTCTTTGACTCATATACCAAAGGGAAAAAATCCACAAATGAACCTGAATTAAGAGAAAATTCTATTTCGCTTCAAAATTTTATTAAACACTTTAAAGAAATTTTTGAAAACAAGGATATCAAAGTAATTTGTCAAAATGGGAAATTCGATATAGCAATATTAAGAATGGTTGGAATTAATGTGGCAAACTTTCATTTTGATACTATGCTTGCAGCTTATGTTATTGATCCCGATCAGAAAAATGGAATGGATGACCTCGCTGAGAAATATCTTAACTACTCACCCATCAAAATAACGGAGCTAATCCCTGATAAAAAAAATCCTGCTGAAATAGAAAATGCAAATGATGAATTATTATTCAAATACACTTGTGAAGATGCAGATATAACTTTTCAACTTTATGAAAAATTGGATGATATTTTGAAAAAAGAAAACTTACAGAATGTTGCTTACGAAATAGAATTTCCTCTTGTTAAAGTCCTTGAAAAAATGGAATATGAAGGAGTTAAAATTGATATTGATGTCCTTAATAGCCTTAGTAAGGATTTAGAGATACTACTGTTAAATTATCAGCAAGAGATTTATAGACTTGTTGGTCAAGAATTCAATGTAAATTCAACAAAACAGCTTCAAGAAATACTATATGATAAGTTGAAATTATCTACTGGAAGAAAAACAAAAACAGGTTTTTCTACAGATGCTCGATCTTTAGAAAATTTACGTGGTGAACACGAGGTAATTGATTTAATATTAAATTATCGTCAGGTTTCAAAACTTAAATCGACATATACTGATTCACTTCCTAAAATGATTAATCCAATTACAAAAAGGCTTCATACTTCATTCAATCAAGCAGTTGCATCTACGGGAAGATTAGCATCAAATGACCCAAACCTACAGAACATTCCTATTCGGACAGAATTAGGTAAAGAAATAAGAAAAGCTTTTGTCCCTCGTGACAAAGATTATTTGATTTTGAGTGCCGATTACAGTCAAATTGAACTAAGAATTATGGCTTCAATTTGTGAAGATGAAAATTTAATCAAAGCATTTAATAATAATGAAGACATTCATAGAAGCACGGCTGCTTTAGTATTTCAAGTAGCACCGAATGAAGTCACACCAGAAATGAGAAGAAAAGCCAAAGAAGTGAATTTTGGAATTTTATATGGTATTGGTCCTTTTGGATTAAAAACAAGATTAGGAATTTCTCAATCACACGCAAAAGAAATTATAGATAATTATTTCAAAACGTTTACGAAAGTTAAGACTTATATGGATAATTCTATTCTGAAAGCTCAACAAAAAGGATATGCAGAAACTTTACTTGGAAGAAGAAGATATTTAAGAAACATAAATAGCAGCAATAGAAATGTAAAACAATTTGAAGAGCGCGCTGCTATAAATATGCCTATTCAAGGAACTGCCGCAGATATGATTAAACTTGCTATGATTAAAATTCATAATGAACTAGAAAAAAGAAATGCCAAAACTAAAATGATTTTACAAGTTCACGATGAATTAGTTTTCGATGCTCATAAATCAGAAATTGATGAGATGAAGGATTTAATAAAATATTTGATGGAGACTGCTTATCCATTGAAGGTTCCTGTCGTTGTTGATGTTGGAATTGGAGATAATTGGCTTGATGCTCATTAATTAAATTAAATAATGAAAATCACCGCTGAAGAAATAAAAAAAATATTAATTATTAAACCACGTGGTATCGGGGATATTGTATTATCAACTATTGTCCTTGAAAATTTATTAAATCATTTTCCAAATACCAAGATTGATTACCTCGTAGAAGAATTTGCAAAAGATGTTTTGAAACACAATCCTTACTTGAACGAAGTAATAACTTTCTCTAAATCTGAATTTATACTCAAGACAATTTTGAAAGTTAGAAAAAAGAAATACGATTTAATCTTTGACTTATGGTCAAACCCTAAAACTGCTCAAATCACTTTTTTTTCTGGCGCTAAGTATAGAGTTGGATATAATTACAAAGGAAGAAGTTATGCTTATAATATTTTGGGAACTTCAGAGCGTGGAAATTATCATTCAGCATTTCATAATCTAGAATTATTAAAGCCTTTGGATATAAAGATAATTTCAAAAAAAATTCATTTTTATTTGAGTGAAGAAGAAAAATTATTTGCCAATGACTTTATTAAAAAAAATTCTTTATCAAATCAAAGAGTTGTAGGTATTATTCCCTCAGGTGGATGGGATTCAAAAAGATGTCCTCCAGATAAATGGATTGAAATTATAAAATCATTACTTGAAAAATTCACTTGTAAAATATTACTTCTTTGGGGACCTGATGATAAGACTGAAGTTGATTATATAAAAACCAAGATGAATGAAGATATTCTTTTAGCTCCTAAAACAAATTTGAGAGAACTTGCAGCAATTATGGAAAAATGTGATTTAATAATTGCTAATGATTCAGGCCCAATGCACATAGCAGCAGCTTTGCAAGTTCCCACTTTAGGATTATTTGGCCCTACAGATCCAGAGAAACACGGACCTTTTTCTGAGTTTTCCGATTATGCTATTAAAAAAGATTTACATTGTATAATATGTAATAAATTAGAATGTCCTTATAATAAAGAATGCTTTTATGAAATGTCAATTGATGAAATTTTGATTAAATCTGAAAAACTTCTTGAGAAAAATGCTCAAAAGAATTGAATACATAATAAAAAATCTTTTATTAAAATTATTAAGTTTTATTAGTAAAGGAAATAAAAAGCCTAATGAGAGAATAGAATTAAACTCCAACTCAAAAGTTTTGTTAATTCGACTTAATAGGATCGGGGATGCCTTAGTAACAACTCCATTTATAAATATTTTGAAGAAAACCATAAATTGTGAAATTTATATTCTTGCTGATAAAAAGAATTACTTTGTATTCGAAAACAATGAAGATATCAAAGAAATTATAGTATTCAGAAAAGGACTTAATAATTTCTTTTATATTGTAAAAAAAATAAATTCATATAAATTTGATTTAATATTAGATATGCACGATGATGTATCAACGACTGTGAGTTTCTTAATAGCTTTGTCCAAATCCAATTTCAAACTTGGTTTTGAAAAGTCAAATAAAAATATTTTTACTCATACAATTAAACGTCCAGATCCAAACAAATTTCACATTGTTGAAAGATTATGCAGTTTCTCTGAAATTCTAGGATTTGACTATGACAAAGAGCAAGTAAAAATTATTTATAATCCGAATCAATCCTCGATCAAAGAAGCTGACGATTTAATAAAAAGTCTTTTTGTAGAGCAAAAATTTATTTTAGGAATAAACATTTCAGCTGGTAGCGACGCGCGTTTTTGGGGAACAGATAGATACAAATTACTTATAGAAAAGTTAAAAAAATTCGATTTAAATGTTATTCTAATTTGCCACAAAAAAGATTATAAAAAAGCTGAAAGCATTATAGATTCAAAATTTATTATTGATACAACAAATGATTTTAACTTTTATGGAGCGGTAATTAAAAAATTAAATATGCTTTTTTCACCGGATACATCTGCAGTTCATTTGGCAGCGGTTGATAGAATTCCAGTTTTTGGTTTGTATGTAAAATATAAACTCAACGAATTGATTTGGAGTCCCTACAATACTGATTTTGATTGTGTAATTACTGAAGAACCAACTTTAAACAATATTACATTTAATGAAGTATGGAATAAATTTGAACCATTTCTAATAAAACATTTATCAATATACAATGAGTTTTCTAAACGAATTTAACATATTCAAATTTTCAAATAAGATAAAACGTCCTTTGATTTTAGATGGTGCGATGGGAAGTCTTCTTGAGCAAAGAGGCCTAACAAACAAAGATGGCACTTGGTCTGCGAAAATAAATTTTTCACATCCAGAAGAAATTATAAAAATTTATAAAGATTATATCAATGCTGGAGCAGATATTATTACTACTAATACTTTTAGAACAAATCCTTATGCACTAAAACGAGCTGGAATTGATAATTATAAAATTTATGTAAAAAGAGCATTGGAGCTCGCTAAAACTTCAGTTGAAAACAATCCAATATTGATTGCTGGTTCAAATCCTCCTGCAGAAGATTGTTATCAAAGTTCAAGAAAAGCAACTCCAAAGGAATTAGAATTAAATCATTGTTATCACATTGAAACTTTATTTGAAAATGGATGCAATTTTATATTAAATGAAACCCAAAGTCATTTAGATGAAATAAAAATTATTTGTGAATTTTGCTCAAAAAATAGAATCCCTTTTGTCATTAGTCTTTACTTTGATGATAATCTTAAATTACTCAGTGGCGAAAATGTTTTAGATGTAATCAGAATGATTGATAATTTTAATCCATTGAGTATTAGTTTTAATTGCATTAATAATCAAACAATAAATAACCTTTTCTCACTCTCAACCTCGAACCTGAACTTGAACCTAAACTTGATCTTGAACTTGAACTCTACCTGGGGCTTCTACCTAAACATCTTTTCAGAGAAACCATTTTCAACTTATGCTGAGTTAATTAAGGATAAGATAAAATTGAATCCGAGTTTTGTTGGGGCTTGTTGTGGTTCTAACCCTGATGATATTAGAACAATTAAAGAGTTTTTAGATGCAAGAAATAGTTGTTAAATCATTTTGCAAAATCAATATAGGATTAAACATTATATCAAAACGTGAAGATGGTTATCATAATCTACAAACAATTTTTTATCCTATATCTTTGGCTGACAAAATTACTTTTAGAAAATCAAAAGAATTAAAATTCTTTTCAAATTCAGATTTGTTAAATTCGGAGAAAAATAATCTAATTATAAAAGCAATTGAGTTACTTGAAAATTATACAGGAGAGTTATTTAATGTTGAAATTTTTTTAGAAAAGAATATTCCAATTGGAGCAGGTTTAGGTGGTGGAAGTTCAAATGCTGCTTTTACATTAAAAGCCATTAATGAACTTTTTGAATTAAAAATTTCGATGGAAAAATTAAAAGAACTTGCCCTAACTCTCGGTTCCGATGTTCCCCTATTTTTAAGTGATTTACCTGCATACGCAGAATCTCGTGGTGAAAAGCTTAAAAAAATAAATTTGAAAGTAAAACATCCGATTTTGATTATAAATCCCGGTATTCATATTTCTACTAAGTGGGCATTTTCAAAAATTTCACCCAAAAAATCTGAAATCAATCTTGAAGAGGTAATAGAAAAATATCCTACTAATTATAAGGTCTGGCAAGAGCTAATAAATAATGATTTCGAACAAATTGTAATTGAAGAATTTAACGAAATAAAAGATTTACAAAATTTACTTTCAGAATTTGGAGCAGATTTTTATAAAATGAGTGGAAGCGGCTCAACATTCTTTGCAATTTTTAGCGATAACGAAAATTTATATTCTGCAAAAAAATATTTTGAAGAAAAAAATTATTTCACCTATATCGAATATCCTAACTAACTGCAGGTTCAAGAAACTCAACTGAAGTTTTTCCAGCGTCTAACTTAATCTTCAATCCCCACGGAATTGTAACAAAATCCTTTATATGTCCGTGAGGGAAAACATAAATTGAAGGTATTTTTAACGGTCGAATGTAATCATCAATAACTTCTCCTAAAGTTAAAGTCTTTTTGTTAGCATCATCCTCATAACAATCAACAAATCTTCCTAAAATGATTCCATTAATCATTGATAAAATATTATTTAATCTAAGTTGATTTAACAGTCGATCTACTTTGTACGGAGTTTCATTTATATCTTCCAAAAGCAGGATTTTGTTACGCATATTGGGGAAATATTTTGTGCCTGTCATAGCAGTTAAAACCGCAAGATTTCCTCCTAGAATTTGACCAACAACTATCCCCTTTCTTAAGAATAGAGGCTGAGGTTCCGAGGGATATTTAATTTTACCTAATTTCTTTTTAGTAGTTACTAAATTCCAAAAAAATTCTTCTGTGAATGAACTTATTTCATTTATAAAATCTACTGCAGGCATAGGCCCTGCAAAAGTAATTAAACCAGTTTTTGCAAAAATTGCTAATTGTAAAGATGTTATTTCACTGTATCCAACAAAAATTTTAGGATTTGCCTTAATAAGTCTGTAATTTATTTTATCCAATAATCTGATTGCACCATATCCTCCTCTTAAGCAAAATATTGCTTTTACTTTTTTATCTGAGAACATATAATGTAAATCTTCCAATCTTTCTTCATCAGTACCAGCTAAATAACCTCTGAATTTTCCAACATTTTTACCAACTATGACATTATATCCTAAATTTTCAAAATATTTTACAGATTTTTCAATTCTTGATAGATCATCAGGTGATGAAGCTGGTGAGATAAGCCCAATTAAATCTCCCTTTTTTAATGCTGGAGGTTTGATAGTCGTCATAAAATTATCTCTTTTTCTTGCGAATATAGAAGAATTTTTATTTTAAGTAAAAAGTTTTTTATCCTTTTTCCATTTAACATTGACTTAATGTTTAATTTACCTAAGGTTAATATAATTTTCTTTGATTATTAAATTTTAATAATTGATATTTGAACAAAAAATTACTGACTTTTCTGTATGAAAGAAAATATTTTATTTATTTGCGGTTCATTGAACCAAACTATACAAATGCACAAAATATCACAGCATTTGTCAGACTATAATCTATTTTTTACTCCATATTACGCAGACGGATTTTTGAAATTTTTAACAAATTTAGGCATTCTTGATTTTACTGTTCTCGGTGGAGAATTCAAAAGGAAAACTTTAGAATATCTTCAAAAAAATAATCTTCAAATTGATTATGAAGGCAAATCAAGGTATTATGATTTAGTTTTTACTTGTCAGGACTTAATAATACCTAAAAATATCAGAAACTCTCGTGTAATTCTTGTTCAAGAAGGAATGACAGATCCTGAGAATTTATGGTATAAAATTGTTAAAAACACAGGTTTACCTCGCTGGGCTGCAAGCACTTCAATGACAGGATTATCTGATCTATACGATGTTTTTTGTGTTGCCTCTGATGGTTATAAAGAATTATTTATAAAAAAAGGTGTTAAAGAAGAAAAAATAAGAGTAACAGGAATTCCAAACTTTGACAATGTTAAAGAAATATTAAATCTGGATTTTGAGCACAAAAACTATGTTCTTGTGGCTACTTCAGATATGAGAGAAACTTTTAAGTATGAAAACAGAAAAAAATTGATTCGGAAAGCACAAGAAATTGCTAATGGTCGAAAATTGATCTTTAAACTTCATCCAAATGAAAAATTTCAAAAGCGTGAAGCAGAAATAAAAAAATATGCACCTGAGGCACTTGTTTACTATGGAGTTCCTATTGAACCAATGATCGCTCATTGTGATGTTTTAATTACCCGATACTCATCAGTTGTTTATCTTGCTTTAGCTTTAGGGAAAGAAGTATATTCTGATATTGATTCAGAGACTTTGAAAAAATTAATGCCAATTCAAAATGATGGGACTTCAGCTAAATTAATTGCAGAAGAAGGAAGAAAATTATTAGAATTTGCATATCCAAAAGTGAAAGTTTCTTATTATGTTCCATTTTGGAAAACCTTTCGAAGGAAAAAATTGCTTGATTCAAAATCTTAATCTTTCTGTTGTTCTTAATTATAAGCTAAATCTCCAAAGATGAAAATTGTAACAGTAGTTCAAGCGCGTTGTAGCTCTTCAAGATTACCAAATAAAATTCTTTTACCAATTTTAGGTAAGGAATTATTGCTAAGACAAATAGAGAGAATATCTTATTCAAAATTAGTTGGAACCATTGTTGTAGCCACATCCGAAGAAAAATCTGATGATATTGTCGAAAAAATTTGTAATGAAAACAAAATATTGTGTTATCGTGGTAGTCTTACTGACCTTTTAGATCGACACTATCAGGTCGGCAAATTATTTAATGCTGATGCAGTTGTAAAAATCCCATCTGACTGCCCTCTAATCGATTTTAGAATTATAGATAAAGTAATTGAATTCTTTGTTGAAAATCAATTTAAGTATGACTACGTAAGCAATTTACATCCCGCAACTTACCCTGATGGTAATGATGTTGAAATTATGCATTTCAAAATTCTTGAAAAGGCTTGGAAAGAAGCTAAAAAAGATTTCGAAAGAGAACACACAACTCCATTTATATGGGAAAATCCTGATATTTTTCGAATTGGAAATGTCGAATGGGAAACTGGAAAAGATTATTCAATGTCACACAGATTTACAATCGATTATCCGGAAGATTATCAATTTATCAAAACAGTTTACGAAAAATTATATCCTAATAATCCATATTTTTCGTTGGAAGATATATTGAATTTATTAGAAGATGAACCAGATATAAAAAAAATAAATGAAAAATATTTTGGAGTAAATTGGTATCGAAATCATTTAAATGAATTAAAAACTATTTCACCAAATCAAACTAAAATCATTTGAGGAAATATGCCTAACTCTGTTTGTTTTAATAATGATTACCCAATAATTCAAAAATCTGATGAGCTCTATAAAATTGCTTTAGAACTAATTCCTGCTCAGACTCAAACTCTTGCCAAAGGTCCGAGTCAAAATATAAAAGGGGTCGCTCCCAAATATCTTCAACGTGGTAAAGGTTCACACGTTTGGGATGTAGATGGAAATGAATTCATTGATTATACAATGGCAGTTGGGCCACTTTCTCTTGGATATTGTTATGATAAAGTTGATGAAGCAATTCGAAGACAATTAAATGATGGAATTACTTTTTCTTTAATGCATCCTTTAGAAGTTGAAGTGGCACAGTTAATCAATAAAATTGTTCCAAATGCAGAGTCAATAAGATATAGTAAAACAGGTGCTGATGTTACCTCTGCTGCCGTGCGTTTGTCACGTGCTTTTACTGGCAGAGATAAAGTTTTATGTTGTGGTTATCACGGTTGGCACGATTGGTATATAAGTGTTACAGATAGAAATAAAGGTATTCCAAAAGTCATTCAAGATTTAACTTTTACATTTAACTACAATGATATTCAGTCACTCATAGATTCAATCGATGAGGATACCGCGTGTGTAATTCTTGAACCCTTTGTTTTTGAAGAACCTAAAGAAAACTTTTTACAAGAATTACGTAGAGTTTGTTATGAAAATGGAACTTTACTTATTTTCGATGAAATGTGGACAGGTTTTAGGATAGCAATTGGAGGTGCTCAAGAATATTTTGGTATTAAAGCAGATTTAGCGACATTTTCAAAAGCGGTTGCTAATGGAATGCCTATTGGAATACTCACAGGTAGAAAAGATGTTATGAGTCTTTTGGAAAAGGATGTTTTCTTTTTTACAACCTTCGGTGGAGAGGCTCTCTCCCTTGCTGCAGCAAAAGCTACCATCGAAGAATTAATTGATAAAAATGTTCCTGAATATCTAGCAAAACAAGGCAAAAAACTTAGAGATGGTTATAATCAAATCGCAAATGAACTTGGAATTGACTACACTAAATGTTTTGGCTTTGACTGTCGAACGATTATAACATTTGATGGCGAAAAATCTGGATGTAATCCATTAGAAATGAAATCCTTAGTTCAACAAGAAATGATTAAACGAGGAATTCTTTGGGGTGGATTTCACAATATTTCTTTCTCTCATTCCGATGAAGATGTTGAATATACATTAAAAGCATATAAGGATGTTTTACCAATACTTAAAAGTGCAGTTGAAGAAAAAAATATAAGAAAATACCTCCGTGGTGAACCCGTTGAACCTGTTTTTAGAAAAACTACCAATTTTAACACTAAACCTAAGAATAAATAATTATGAATGGAATTAACCAATTATTTTCATTAAAAGGAAAAGTTTCAGTTGTAACTGGTGCATTGGGACTTATAGGTAAACATCATTGTTTTGCTCTTTCAGAAGCTGGTTCAAATGTTGTTGTAGCTGATATATTTGAAGAAGAATGTAACCTTCTCGCTCAGGAATTACCAACTGAATCCATCGGAGTATATCTTGATGTTACTGATAGAGATTCTATTCATAATTTAGTGAAAATTGTTTTAGGAAAATTTGGAAAAATTGATGTTTTAGTTAATAATGCAGCAATTAATGATATGTTCGAAAATCCAATAAGTGCTGGTGAGTTATCAAAATTTGAAAATTATCCTTTGGAAATGTGGCAAAAATCTATCGATGTTAATCTAACCGGAGTTTTTCTTTGTAGTCAGATAATTGGGAAAGAGATGGCTAAAAGAAAAAGTGGTTCTATAATTAATATTGCTTCAACTTATGGAATGGTTGCACCAGATCAATCACTTTATGAAAAGCCTGATGGAACCCAAGATTTTTATAAATCTCCTTCCTACCCTGCTACAAAAAGTGCTGTAATAAATTTGACTCGATTTCTTGCATCTTACTGGGGAAAAGATAATGTTAGAGTGAATACTTTATCTCCCGGGGGAGTTGAAAATAATCAAGATGAATTCTTTATTAAAAATTACTCAAAAAAAACTATGCTTGGACGAATGGCAAAGCCCGATGATTATAAAGGTGCTATTGTTTTTCTGGCTAGTGATGCCTCCGCTTATATGACTGGTGCTAATTTAGTTGTTGATGGAGGATGGACAGCGTGGTAATTGATAATTCTTTAGCTCAAAAAAATCAACATCTCGCAGATAAAATAAAAAACATTAAACTTGTAATTACAGATGTTGATGGCGTGCTTACTGACACTGGAATTTATTACTCTCCTGAAGGAGAAATAATAAAAAGATTTTCTATTAGAGATGGAATGGGTGTTGAACGGTTGAGAGATTTATTAGGTATTGAAACAATAATCATAACTGGTGAAAATTCTGGTACAGTTAAAAGCAGAGCGGCAAAACTTAAGATAAATGAATTCTATCTTGGAGTTAAAAACAAAGTTGAAATACTTGAATTAGTTAAGGGAAAAAATCATTTATCGGAAGAAAACATCGCTTATATTGGTGATGACTCAAATGATTATGAAATTATGAGGAAATGTGGTTTCACCGCTACTCCCTCAGATGGAATGAGTTTTATTAAAGAGATCGCTGATTATGTCTGTGAGGCTAAAGGGGGCTATGGTGCTTTTAGAGAAGTAGCTGAATTAATTATTTCATTAAAACTAAAGAATGAAAAATGAATAAAAGAGAAATCAAAGTTGGAAATAAAAAAATTGGAGATAATCATCCGGTTTTTATAATAGCAGAAATTGGAATAAATCACAATGGCGATATAGAAATTGCTAAGAAAATGATTGTTGGAGCAAAGTTCGCTGGTTGTGATGCAGTAAAATTTCAAAAAAGAACTCCTGAACTCTGTGTGCCAAAAGATCAATGGCACATTGAACGTGATACCCCTTGGGGCAGGATGACTTACATTGATTATCGCCATAAAGTTGAATTCGGTCAAAAAGAATATGAAGAACTGGACAAGTTTTGTAAACAACTTGATATAATTTGGTTTGCTTCTTGTTGGGATGAACCATCTGTTGATTTCATTGAACAATTTAATCCTCCGCTATACAAAACTCCTTCTGCAGCATTAACAGATTTTGAACTTTTGGATAAACATAAGAAGCTTAATAAACCAGTTATGATGTCAACCGGAATGTCAACAATGGAACAAATAGAACAAGCTGTTGAATTTTTTGGTAAAGAAAATTTGTTATTGGCTCACGCTACATCAACTTATCCTTGTAAGCTTGAAGAATTAAATTTGAAAATGATAACAACTCTCAGAGAAAAATATCCTGATATTCCAATAGGTTATTCTGGACACGAAGTTGGATTAGCTCCAACCTGGGCTGCTGTTGCGCTAGGTGCAAATTTCGTTGAAAGACATATTACTCTTGACCGCGCTATGTGGGGAACAGATCAAGCTGCATCAGTTGAAATTGGTGGTGTCCAAAGGTTAGTTTCTAATATTCGTGATATTGAATTAGCTCTTGGTGATGGTATTAAAAGAGTTTATGAAAGTGAATTAGCTTCATTAAAAAAATTGAGGAGAGTAAAATAACAATGGAATTATTCAATGATATAATTTCATTGTTTACGAATTATATTAATAATTTAGCTTACTATGAAAAGATTTCAATGCTTGGAATCATTGGTGCAGCCATTATTTTCATTATTTTGGAGAGAATTTTTCCATATACAAAAGGTCAGGAGATCTTTCGCGAAGGATTTTTTGATGATTTAGCTCTATATACAATTGCTCAAAGTTATATTCTTTCAATTTTAATCTTTGGATATATTATTACATTTATAGATAATTCAACAGGCTTATCGAGATTAAAGCTTTTTTCTGATGTTCCTGTTTGGATACAATTGATTTTCTTTACAGTTACTCACGACTTATATATTTATTTTATGCATAGATGGCAACACAGCAACAAATGGTTATGGCGAATTCACGAAGCTCATCACTCACCCAAAAAAGTTGATTGGCTTTCAGGTTCTCGTTCTCACGCATTGGAAATTTTAATCAATCAAACTGTTGAATTTGCACCTATAATTCTTCTTGGCTCTCCACCGGAAGTAGTAGCTTATAAAGGACTTATTAGTGCGGTTTGGGGAATGTATATACACTCAAACATCGATGTAAAAACTGGTTGGTTGCAAAAAATCATAAACGGTCCTGAGATGCATCGTTGGCATCATTCAACAGGAAAAGGTAGAAATAGAAATTTTGCAACCAAACTTGCTATTTGGGATTGGTTGTTTGGAACTGCATATCTTCCAGACAATAAGCCTGATGAATATGGACTTAAAACTTTCTTCCCCAAAAATTACTTCAGCCAAACTTTATTTGCGTTTCGCAGATTTAATAAGAAAAAATAATTGAATAATTAAAACTTAATTTTGTTTTAACATTAAGATAAACTTCCGATAATATTCCAACCATACTTTGCAAATAAAATCAATTCAATTATGGAAAAAATTGATATTAAAAAGATTATCATATCGAAATTACCCACATTTGAAACAAAGTTTCCCAATTTCATAAGAAAATTTTTAATTGCTTTCTTAGAGCGAATTCTGTTGATAAAAAAAATTAATCAATTCATAGAAAAGCATAATGAAAAACAAGGACTAGATTTTATCGATGAATTCTTTGATTCTTTTGATATTAGTTATCTAATTTCTCAAAGAGATAGAGACAAAATTCCTTCAGAAGGAAGAGTCATTGTAGTCGCCAATCATCCCTTTGGTGGATTAGATGGAATGATATTGTTAAAATTATTGTTATCAATTCGTAATGATGTTAAAGTAATTGTTAATGATGTTCTGTTGAATATTACAAATTTGAAAGAGCATTTCCTCCCCTTTGATCTATTCTCAAATAATAAATTTAGAGAAAATTATCAAGCAATAACCAAAGCCTTGAACGAAGAGTCAGCACTAATAATTTTCCCAGCTGGTGAAGTTTCAAGACTAAAGTTAATTGGTATAAAAGATTCAAAATGGAAAAAGGGTGTAATACATTTTGCAGACAAATTTCAAGCACCTGTTCTACCTATTTTTATTAAAGGAAGAAATTCACTTTTATTTTACTTTGTATCATTGATATCAAAAAAATTATCGATGTTTTTGCTTCCATACGAGTTAATGAATAAAGAGAAAAAAAATATTGAAATAAAAATTGGAAACTTAATTTCCCCTAAAGCATTTTCAACTAAATATTATAATCCAGAACATCTTTCAAAATCATTGAGAAAACACCTATACAAAATCGCAAAAGATAAACCAGGAATATTTGAAACTGAATCAACTGTTATTCAACCAGTTGATAAACAGAAAATTAAACTTCAACTAAACAATAATGATTGTATTGGGACTACAAATGACGGTAAAAAAATTTATTTAGTAGATTATCAATTAGGAAAAGATGTAGTCAGAGAAATTTCAAGGCTGCGGGAAATTACTTTTAGAAAAGTTGGTGAAGGCACAGGTAAGAGTAAAGATTTCGATAATTATGATAAACATTACAAACACCTAATCCTGTGGGATGATGATTATTTAGAAATTGTTGGTGCTTATCGTTTCGCTTTTGGTGAGCAAGTTCTTTCCAACTATGGAAAAGATGGTTTTTATACATATTCATTATTTGAATTCTCAGATGATTTTTTGAGAATCTTACCAAAGTCTATTGAATTAGGAAGAAGTTTCATTCAATCAAAGTATTGGAACTCAATGGCGCTTGATTATTTATGGCAAGGAATAGGTAAAGTTCTTATTATTAATCCAGAAATTCGATATCTTTTTGGACCTGTAAGCATTAGCAATAATTACTCAGAAGAAGCAAAAAATTTAATAGTTTATTTTTTCAAAAAGTGGTTTTCAAAAAATAATAATCTAGTTTTTTCAAAAAACAAGTTTAATCTTTCTGATAAAAGAATTTCGGAACTTGAATCAATTTTTAATTTGGATAATTACGAACAAGAACTAAAAATTCTAAAGTCCAGACTTAAAATATTAGGCTTCTCAGTACCTGTTTTATTTAAACAATATTCTGATATTTGTTATAGAGAAGGAGTAAATTTTGTAGATTTTAATATAGATCCTGATTTTAATAACTGCGTAGATGCATTTATAATTTTAGATTTGAATTTTATTAAAGAATCAAAAAAATCGAGATATCTTAGCAACACAAATTTTGTAAAAGAAAAAATAGCATAAGTATGTTAATAGCTCATCTTTCAGATCTTCATCTGAATACTCTTTTGACTGATTCAAACATCAAAAAAATTGAGAGACTACTTGACTATATAATTGAAAAAAGAACAGATCATTTAGTTATTACTGGAGATTTAGTAGATAACGCTGACGAAAGTGATTTGTTATTACTTAGAAATCATTTATACAAAAGAAGACTACTTAACTCTAAAAGTTTAACCATTATTCCCGGTAATCACGATATTTTTGGAGGACCTCAAAGAGCAGAAGATATTTTTGATTTTCCATCAAGATGTAGAAAAGTAAATTTTAAGGAGAAATTATCTTCATTCAACAAATACTTTCAAGAGACTTTCGAAGATTGCATTTATATCTCTTCGGATAACAACTACCCTTTTTTGAAAGAATTAAACGATGAAGTCGTTATAATTGGTCTAAATTCGATCATCGAATATTCTTTAAGTAAAAATACTTTTGCATCAAACGGTGAAATAAAACTTGAACAATTTTTTGAAGTTGAACAAATATTAAAAAACTATTGTAAAGAGAATCAAGTTAAGATTATTGCAATTCATCATCATTTTAATAAAATAAAAAAAACGAAACGCTCAATTGCAGGTATCTGGCAGAATATTGAAAAACAAACTATGAAACTGAGAAAAAAGAAAAGACTTTTTAATTTGTTTAATAAATACAAAGTCGATTTAATTATTCACGGACATATTCATTACAATGAACATTATGAAAGAAAAGGACTAAACTTCATAAATGGCGGAGCTTCAATTAAAGGCTACTCTGGACAGTCTATTCGTGTAAATTTTATAGAGATAAATAATAAAAATATTATATGCACTCTTCACAAAATCACTAAAACAGGTGAGATAAAAGTCGAAGAGCTTTTCTCAAGGATTAAATCAGTAAAGGATATTTTGATTTAATTCTACTCGTAGTTATATGAATTATAAATCAGGTGATATTCGTATTCCCACTCTTTCCTATTCTCTTTAATTTCAATTAAATATCTATCTTTGTGAAATAATAAATCATTCAGACTATTAAATGGATTATCTTTTATTTTTTTTATACTAAAAAGCTCTTCTTTTTTTCTTCTCAATAACATAATTCACCAATTATTTTAATCAAAGCTAAACATACATTATTAAATGAAAATTATATAATTGTTAATGAAATATGAAGAATTAAAGTCGATATTCCCAAAGTGATATAAAACCTGAATTACGAATTATATTTTGTCCAGCAGCTGATAAGACCCAATCTAAAAATTTTTTCACATTACCACTTGGTGACTTTCGAAGTAAAAAATGAAGATATCTCGTTATAGGATAGGAATCATTTCTAATATTTTGTTCACTTGGATAAATCCCCTCTATTCGAATTTGAACAACTCCATCATTAAATCCCATTCCACCAAAACCAATAGCATTCTCATTATTTTTTATAAATTTTATCATATCCTTTGTGGAATTAAAAGTTATCAAATTCTCAGAATAATTCTCTCCTTCGAGAATATGCTCCTTGAAGAATTGATATGTGCCAGAATTGGGATTTCTTGATACTAAGATTATCTCCTTATCCTCTCCCCCAACATCTTTCCAATTTTTTACCCTGCCAGTGAAAATATCTTTAACTTGAATTAATGAAAGGTCGTTTACAATGTTGTGAGGATGGACATAAAGACTCAATCCATCTTTTGCTATTAAATAAACTAAAGCTAATGAGCCATAATATTTTGCCAGTAACATTGATTCTTCTGGTAATAAATTTCTTGATGAAGCAGCAATATCGCATCTATTGTTGATTAAATCATTTATTCCTACTCTTGTCCCTCCACCTTTAACATAAATAGATATATCAGGATGATTCTTCATAAATTCTTTAGCTAAGTTCTCATTTAATTCCAACATTGTGTCTGAACCAGAAATAATGATAATATTTTCTGCAATGTTTACATAAGAACAGTTATTTAGAATTAATGATAATGAAATTACAGATATAATAAATTTTATTTTCATTTTTTCTCAGCAAGATTTCGCAAATAATTCTGTAAAAATGGAGAATCAGAAAACCATTCTGGAGCTTCAATTGATGAAGCTAAGTTATAGATAAAATCAAATAATATCTTTGCGTGCCGCTCTGCAGCTATTAAATCTATATTTTGTTTCAGATCATCCTTTGGGGTATGATAATAATTTTCATAGTAATTCATAAATTCTTGTTTTACTTCATCTCTTGTTAAAGATTTATTTTCAAAACCTTCAATAATAATTACAGATGGAATACCTGCTTGTGCAAAAGCAAAATGATCACTGTTAGAGAACACTCCAAAATTCATTATTTCATCTTGAATATCTTCTATTTTTAATCCAAAACGTTTTGCAGTTTGTTCAGCAAATAAACCTAAATTAGAAAATTCCTTACCCAAGACTATTAAAGAATTGAAATCCCTGAATAAAGCAATTCCATCAATATTCAAGTTTGCAACTGTTTTATAAAGTGGAAATAAGGGATTTTCAGTGTAATATTTTGCACCCAATAAACCCCGTTCTTCTCCAGTAGTAGCAATAAAAATTATTGTTCTTTTTAATTCTAATTGACTTAGAACCCTTGCTAATTCTAACATTACTGCCACACCAATAGCGTTGTCTAATGCTCCATTATATATTGAATCACCATCAATACTTTTGCCTATTCCCAAATGATCATAATGGGCTGAAACAATTAAATAAGAATCTTTTAGTTTTTTATCTGTTCCTGATAGAATTCCAATTACATTTCTCTCAATAAAACTTCTCTCTTTGAAAGCTCCTTTAAACTTCAATTTCGATTTTAACTTAAAAGAATGGATTCTATTTTTTAAGTGCATTTTAATCAAATCATCATAGGAATAATCAGAACCTTCGAAAAATATTTCTAGCGACTTTGGATTAATAATCAGACTTAAATTGCTTGATAAATCATAAGCTAAATTTACATCCTCAATATCAAAATCTCTTTTTACATCAGCCCAATTTGTGTAATTTTCCATTGGAATAAGTATAGTTCCTGCTGCACCTCTTGAAATTGCAGTTCTTCTTTTCAATTCTACAGAACTATATCTCGTGTATTTTTTGCCATTAAAAAATTCTGGATCTTCGGAATAAGGCTCTCCGTCAAGATAAATTACAACTTTGCCTTCAACATCAACTGATTGATAATCATTATAATCAAATTCTGGAGCAACGATACCATATCCCACAAAAATTATTTCTAATGGTTGAGGTATAAATGTTTGTTGACCAGATTTAAATAGAAAATAATCTAATCCATAGTCTAATCTTTTCTCTGAAGAATCTACTACAACAATAAGCTCAGAAGATACCAATGGTTTACTTCCGTGCATTGGTATTTCTTGAAAATAGCTGTTTTTGTTTGGAATTTTTTTTAATCTAAGTTGAGAGAAATAATTTGAAATATAATTTGATGCTAACTCACTTCCTATGCTTCCAAGTCCTCTTCCTTGTAATTCATCACTTGCAAGGTAAAACAAATGCTTTTTTATTGAGTCACCATTGATACTATTTAACGCATAAAAGTAATTGCTTGAGGACTGAGGAAATGTCATTATCTGAATCAAAATAAAAATATAGATTATCAGAATTATCATAATTCTCTTTGAAATTTTGTTTAAAATAAAAAAGGACGTCGCCATAAGCAACGCCCTTTGTCGAAGGAGAGAGGAGAACTTATTTAACTAATGTCATTTTCTTTGATAACTTTACATTGTCAGCTTCTAAAGTATAGATATAAAGTCCGGTTGCAAGATTCTCAGCATTGAAGGTCAACTCATAAGTCCCTGCATCTTTGAACTCGTCAACTAAAACTTCAACTACTTGGCCGATTACATTTGTTACGTATAATTTAACTTTCGATGGCTTTGCTACAGAATACATAATCTTTGTTGAAGGATTAAAAGGATTTGGATAATTCTGGCTTAAATAGAAGTCAGTTGGATTAACATCTATTAAATCTTCTTTAACAGAGGTATAATTTGTGTTTTGCGGATCATAGTTTGCCCAAGGTAAATCCCATCTTGTGGTTCCAAATGCTCCGACATAAGTTGTTTGAGTAAAGAAACTTCCGAGACGTGGATTTGCAAAACTTGCACCACTCAATGCAGCCGAACCAGTTGCAGGAAGTGGATTTGGATTTGTTAAGTTGAAAGGCGCAGTTAATCCAACTCCAGAGGGTTGAACAAAAGTTCTGTTTCCATAAGTTGCAGTATTGAACCAGTTTGTAGCATTGAAACCACTGACGTTTGTTGTGATTCCATTATTTACTCTTAGACCTGCCCAAATACTATTTCTTATTTGTAAAGTATCACCAGTTGCAGCATTGGCAACAGCTGAACCATCAAGTAATAAACCTGTTGGAAATCCCATAACAATTGAATTGTAGATCGAAGATTGTGTTGCTCTTCTCAAATGAGCACCTCTTCTGAAATTTGGGTTATAACCAGTTGTTGAAGTATCTGGCATAGGTCCAACGACTGTGAAGTTTGAGATTACCGGCAATGTTCTTGGAACATTAAATGATCCTGTACCATCATTATCAATTTCAAATCCATTACTTCCACTTATATCACCTAAATTAGGATCTCTTAAACCGAATCCAAATTGAAGATTTCCTCTATAACCAAGATCCATATCAAAATCATCATCGATACCTTTGAATGAAATTAAATACTTAGCATCAACAGTTCCGCCGAACCATTCAAAGGAATCATCACCACAGAAACTAACTTGAACATATTCAATTGTGGTTCCTCTTCCAACACCACCTAAAGTTAGACCATTTATTTCATTATCTGGCAAGAATGCGATTCCGGGGAATTCAATTCTAACATATCTTAAAATTCCACTATTATCATTGTCATTTGGATTTGCTCCACCACCATAAACTGTTCCTGTTCCGCCTTCAATAATTGCTGTTCCACCGGGTACATTAATGGTAGCATTTCCTGCAATGATTATTCCACCCCAATCACCAGGTCCTCTTTGTCCGATAGGTTGCTGACTTGTGAAAACGATCGGGCTTTGAGCAGTTCCGTTTGCTATTAATCTTGCACCCCTGTTAATGATCAATGTTCCTTTTGATGATTTTTCTCCATAAATGATTGTTCCAGCTTCAATAGTTAAAGTAGCCGGTGGGTTTACATTCACAAAGCCTCTTAACAAATATCTTTTGTTCTTTGTTAAGAATGCGCTTGTGTTGATGTTTCCTTCAATAACACTATCAACGGGAGCGAGTTGAGCGAAAATATCTGCAATAAAGAATAAAGAAATTAAAACAGTTGTAAAAAGAACTTTGTTAATTATTTTCATTTTTTCTCCTTTGATTTGTTTGTGTGATTATCATTGTGATCAAACTCTTTCCTCTCTCCCAATTATGATCTTTAGAATTTATAAGAAATTCCTAAAGAAAAACTTCTACTTGCTGAATTTACACGAGACCTTTTATCACCTTGTGTAAAAACTTGGTCTTTCGATAATAAATCTTTAACTCCAAACTTTATTTCAAAATTTGATAATATAGGTTGCGTAATCGTTAAATCAATTAAATCTCTTGGTTGTTCGATAACGTCCTCATCATAAGCAGTAGCTACCTCAACAATTCTTTCACCGATTCTGTTATACATAATATTCAATGAAGTTCCTAAACTTGGCTCTGTGAAGAAAAATCCCAAATTAACTACGTAAGGAGATTGTCCTTGAAGTGGTCTTTTGTTTCTTGGTATTGTTGTTTCAGTCCCTTTTACATCTACAATTGATTTTATCCAACTATAATTTCCATTCAATGAAAAATTCTTAAAGTATCCACCTAAAAAGTCTAAATTTAATCTTGCTTCTAATTCAAATCCATAAATCTTTGCAAAATCTGAATTAGTGAATGTTCGCTCTGAACCTAATGCGACTCCACTAACTACCACTTTTTCAATAGCATCTGAAATTGATTTATAAAATGCACTGAAAGAAAGCAATTCGCCTAAACCAGGGAAGGTCTCTACTCTAAAGTCATAATTTCTGACTAAAGCTCTTTTTAAATTTGGATTTCCTGTCAATGATGTTTGAGTCGCAAAATCATAATAAGAAAATGGTGCTAATTCACGAAGCTCTGGCCTATTTACAGTTTGTGAATATGATAATCTTATATTGGTTATTTCTGTTATTTTATGAATTAAATGAAAAGAAGGTAGTATATCAACTTTTTTCAACTGAAAAGAAAGTGGAATTCTACCACTTAGATCAAAAGAATTTATTTGTTGCAATGAATTCTCAAAACGTGCTCCAGATATAATGGTAACATCTTCACCTAAAATTCTTAATGGCATTTCAATCATACCATAAGCAGCTACTATTTCGTGTTTGGCGTTATAATTATTCGTACCATTTTGATATTCATCCATCGAAAAACCGTTTCTTCTGAAATTCTCTGGACTGAAAATTTTATCCAGAGGTAGATATAATAGGCTAAAATCTGTAAATCCATTTCCGGGCGCATTAATTATTACACTTATTAATCTTGAAGAAAAGTTTCTGTCTTTTTTCTCCAAATAGGAGCCGAATTTGTATTTTGCGTATGGAGCATTTAACGATAAGTCTATTGAAAATCCTTTAGTTTTATCAAATAGATGTGAGAAAAACCTTCCACCATTTTTCAAGTTTGGTTGAAATCCTAAGATTGCAGAAAATGGGTCATTTGTTCCTAAGTCTCTTCCATATATCACTCTTCTATAATCGGGTTCATCTCTAGTAGAATTAGAATAAAATCCCTTCCACTCTAATTTTAAATTGTATAATGTTGGAAAAGAATGTTCTCCAGTTAACTGACTTGATAGAACTTCTCTTTCGACAAATCTCAATGCATATTGAATTTGGTCCTTTCCTGCATCTGAAAAATTTGCACCATTTAGGACAGAAACTTCATCATCACTAGTGTGATTGTAAGTATTTTTAGAACTAATTTTATGTAATTCAGAAATTTTATAAGATAAATTGAATAATCCGCCCATCATCGTTGAATAAGTTGATTGAGTGCCTTTGAATGAAAATCTTGGTGCACCAGAGGATTCATATTCGTTTCTTTCTACTGTAGAATTTTTATAGCTATTTCTAAACGAAAAAGCAGTTACAAAACCAATTTGATGATCAAAGATTGTAAACATATCCCCAATTGAAAGGGAGAAATTATTATTATTAGGTGCTTTCTTGGTTGAAGGCGCCCAAATATTCTTAAAGCTTCTTGCAAAAGAATTGATTTCTTCTCGAGAGTAATTTTCACTTGTTAAATTTGAAGGGAAACCATCCGGAAGTTTTCTCTCACCATTTCCAAACCCCCAAAAACTTCCTCCACCTTTATAAGTATTAAAGTCCTTAAAAGTAGTTTTTTCAGTAATTGATGATGAATAGCTTAAATTTATTCTTAGTTTATCAGGAAAATCTATTGTATTAACTTGTACAGTTCCACCAGCAAAATCTCCGGCAATATCTGGCGTGAAAGATTTCACAACAACTGTATTACTAACCAAATTGGTCGGTATCAAATCAAAAGCAAAGGATTTTTTCTCTGGTTCTGTACTTGAAAGGCTAGCATTATTAAGTTGAGCATTACTATATCTTTCGCTCGTTCCTCTAACAAAAATAAATTTGTTATCAAGTAATGTAACTCCTGGAATTCTTCTTAATGCTTCACTTGTGGAGGCATCATTGCTTTTTTTAATTTGTTCAGAGCTAATTCCATCACTTATCGTATTA
>JANWVQ010000139.1 GCA_025056745.1 Ignavibacterium sp. | reverse complement strand
ATAAAACTGATGATTTGAATACAAAAGACGTTATACTCTCATTGGTAATTGCACTTAAGGAAAACGGACTGCCAAACAAGGGGATAATAATAGATAACGGTATTGGCAGCAGTAAAGAGTTTAAGGAATTTTTTGACAGGTTAAATTTTGGAATAGAATATTATCAATGCGGAGAGAAGATAGTATTAAAACTTGGCAAGCCATATAGTCCAACAAGCAAGGCACCGATAGAGCGAAGTTTTGGCTGGACAAAGGATGAGTTTGACGGTTACAACTTTAGGAACTTTGTTGGAGATAACCACAAGAAAGAAGGAATACACACCAGTAACAGTCTCACACCGGAACAAGCAGATTACAGTTTTGAAGAATATGATAGATTATTCAGGCAATATATTGGCGGGTATTATGAAACAAGACCACGCATAAGGATAATAAACGGCAAGAGAGAGCTGATAAGTATAAGAGACTACTGGGAGCGGGAAATGAAAGATTATGTTATTAAACCGCTTGATGAACGTGTGCTAAGATATGCAATGATGCGAGAGAAAGAAATTACAATTAAGGCTGGCGTGCTTAGTATTAGTATAGAAGGATATGTTAATGATTATTTACCAGAAAATAACTACAGCACACTGCCAACAAGTTTTTACAACAAGAGATTTAAGATAATGTATAGTCCGGATGATGTTAGTCGGGTTGATTTATATGCGTTAGAAAATTTTGTTGACAGAGTTGATGGACTGGAAGTTAAAGCCGGGGATTACATTTGTACGCTAAGGGCAATAAGCAAAGCTGATGAGAAGGCAATGATAGTAAGCAAGCACAACAAAGCAGTTGAGAAGGCAACCAAAAAGATAGCTATAAAGATAATGGAAGCAGAAACAGACAGCGTAATTAATCAGGACGGAAGGATAATAGATGCACCAAAATTAATAAAGCGAGAAGTGAGCAAAATAATAAGTGAAGAGCAACCAATACAAAAAATATTTGCAAAAGCAGAAAAGAAAGTAAGACAGACACTTGAAGAAAGCAGTAAGCGCCTTAGTGAAGAAGATCTTGACGAGATAATAAATAGCAGTAAGCAGGTTAATTACAGGATTTAGTGAACTAAGCCTCAACTCTCTATTAAAGAGGGGAGAGGGAATAAATAAAATAAATATAAACGAAAGGAGTAATTATATGAAACCAGAATTAAGCACAGTAACAGTTGAAGAAATTTTGCAGAGCAGTGAACACGAACTGCCTGATAATTTTGATAAGCTGAGTGCAAAAAAGCAGAAAGAAATTATCTATAACACAGTGCTGGATACATTTAAGAAGCTTGTTGATGTTTTGAGCTATAAGCATAAAGCAGAGCAGGCAAAAAAAGTATTAACAGCAGAGCTAAAGAAAAACCAGACCGCTATAAAACTGCAGAAGGTAAAAAAGGAACTTAAGCAGGCACAGAATGAAGAATTTATTTTAATGGAACGATATAATGGGATGCTGCAGCTTGCAAAAGCTTTAAACTTTGATAAGAAACTGCTTGCAGAGATACAGCAGCAAAGTTCAAGTTTAAGTTCAAGTTCAAGTTTAAGTTCAAGTTCAAGTTCAAGTTCAAGTTTAAGTTCAAGTTCAAGTATAAGATAAAGATATTATATAACGAGGCAGACAATGAAAATAACAATTGATAAAGAAGAAACTAAAACTGCAGAAATAGAGATGGTAGAGATAAAAAAAGACAAAGGAAATAACTATGTTGAAACGCCCTGCCAATGCGGATGCGGTATAATGATAAGAACGATGGTTCGAAAGTTTTTAAATTCTAAGCACTATGGCAAAACAATGAAAAAGGATATTTGATGTACAGAGGTTTTAAGACATACAGACATTTTTTGAATTATCAACTGCACGCACTAAGTGCAATAATATGCGGTGATGATACAGTTATTGATGAAGAACTTGCAAGAAGAGGATTTGAAAGTGTAAAACAATTAAATGATAGAGAAGCAGAGTTGCTATATCGACAATTAAAAGAGGTAGTTAATAAATTGAAAAGTCCACCCAGCGAATTAAAATTATCTCCGCCAAGAATGACTGATAAGCAACGAAAAGCAATATTAAAACTTGCGAGATATACTTTTAATTGGAGCGATGAAGCGCTAATAAGTTACATATTTGATATGTATCCAGATAAAAGGAAAAGATTAAACAATTGGGAAATAAAGAATGCAAACATCCATAAAATTTTCAATATGTTGTCAATAAAAGAAGCTGACAAGGTGATTAAAAGGTTAGATAAAATTAAGGCGAGAAATGAAAGTAAAAACTAAAGAGATTACTTTAAAAGATGTTATATATGATGCGAGAAGAGTTTATCCAGATTTGGATACAATAACTGCTCTCCAATATTATGCTAAGATACAAGAAAGCATTATAAATTATAGTCAGGACGAAACCAAATGGAAGGAAGCTTTTATAAGATGGAATATTTCAAATCTTATTATAAATGCATACGAGCCAGATTATCGTTGGCAAAAATTATATAAAATAAACTATAACTAAGGAGAACATAATGCAATACTTAGTATCAATATTGTCATTTGGTGATACCACGACTGTTGAAGTAAAGTATAACAATTATTATGTAATCGACAGGGCAAAAAAATTTGAGTGTAAAAGGTTGCCAATATGGACATTAATCAAATGTGTATGGAAATTAAAGAGGATTGTTAGGAATAATAAGAATAAGAGTAAGAGGTAATATTATATGAAAGAGAGAGAAGGATACAAATCTGAACAAATTAGAAACCAAGCATTTTTTTTAACGGATATTAATAATAATCAAAAGAAAGTACTTGAAGTAATAATAAAATGGCAACCAATTTGTAATGAAATGATTGCCGCTCATCTAGGATGGTATCCTCATCAGGTAACTCCCAGAGTTTTAGAGTTAAGGCAACTTGGTTATATAGAATGGGCAGGAGAAGGTATTAGTCAAAAAAGTAAACGAAAAGTATCTCTTTGGAGAATAAGTAAAATTGGTAAACAACTAAGTATATTTTAAAAAATAATAGGAGAAAAAAAATGGTTATAAGAAATTTTCAAGACGTTGAAATCGCATTAGGAGAGCTTACAAAACAACTCTCGTTTATACAAAAACAAGAGGCAATACTTAATAAAAAAATTACTGAAGCAAGAAAAAAATTTGATGAAGATGTTGCCGATGCTCAACAAATAGTTGATGTTATCAAAAATGACATTGAACAATTTTGTATAAAAAACAAGAATGAATTTGAAGGGAAAAGGTCAATGGAGTTTAAATATGGGAAGATAGGATTTAGAATAAACCCACCAAAAGTATCTCAATTAAATAGGAAATATACCGTTGCAACCACATTAGAGTTAGTTAAGAAAGTGTTTAAAGGTTTGTATATCCGCATAAAAGAGGAAATAGATAAAGATATTATACTTGCAGACTACAGGGAAGGCAAGCTAAATGATAAAAAACTTGCGAGTGTTGGCTTAAAAATCGACCAGGGCGAAACATTTTTTATTGAACCAAATATCGAGCAAATAGAAATCATAAGCAGAACTAAATTAAATTGAGGTGGGATATGCTATCATCAACAATAAAATCGCACTGGCGATTAGTAATCAGAATGATAAAAAAAGCAATTAGACTTACTATTGATGAAATCATAAGAAATATTAAACTGCGATTAGCATTAAAAAAGAAAACCAAAGATATGGAATTAAAAAGAAGGTTATACATAACATTAGATAGACTGACAGATGATAAATCATAAAGAATTAATAGCGATGTATAGAGCCGGGATTAGTAGAGATCAGATTGCAAACAGATATAGAATATCATTATCAACAGTTACGAACATATTAAATAAATATAAAATACCAATAAATGACTATAAAAGAAAAAACAACGAAGATTGGAAAATAATTTGCAAACTATACATAAATAAAAAGAAAACACGGCAAGAACTTGCAAAAATGTTTAATACTAAGTTATCCAATATAACATCATACTTATATAAGAAGGATATTAAATTATGGGATGTTGAAAGAAGCAATCGCAAACGAAAGAATAGGAAAGTCAACAAAAAATATTTTAGTTGGCAAGAGCTTAAAGATAATATAATACTAGCTTATAATAAGTAATGTTAGAAGTTAAACATAATAAGAAAGTGAAAAATTGAAACAAGTTTATATCTCAAAGTTTTTTAACTGTACAAAACAAAATATCAATAAAAGATTAAAAAAAAGGAAGAAAAATGCGAACAAAAAATTTGATACTGGAGAAGAAATTAAACTTTTTAGCGGAGATAACGGAAGAAGAATTATTCAACCACTTCTTTATAAGGCACCAATCAACGATGATAAAGATGTGCAACAAAATTTTAGAATGCAGCAAAGATAAAGAAGTAATAAAATTTGCAAGCGATATATTGAACGTTATAGACCCGGATTGGTTTAAAGGCAGCGAAGCAGTTAATTCAACTAAAAACAAGACCAGAAAAAATAAATGACTTGCCAGTGTGGAGAAGAAAAATTTAACATTATAAAGGTTATCCGTAACCGAAGACTTGTCAAAGGCAAGTTTAAGTGTAATGATGCGGTTGACAGCCGCATTATTATTTGCAGCACCTGTGGAGAGCGATACATAACGGAGACGAGGATAACCTACAGGATAACTTACCGTAATTATAAGACGATAGTAAAAAACCGCTTTACTAATCAGGAATGTATATTTGACTGGGAAGAAGCGATAAAGGAAGAAATAAATGATAACCGCCAAACTGAAAGCTAAGATTAGAGAGATAATAAGACGTAATTATGAAGCGGGCACTCCTGAGAGAATAAAGGGTGAGATAAAAAAATATTTTAAAGAAAATTTCTCAAATAGCGTGAATCAGGAACTTATAAACAAGTTACAAAAAGATTTTGAGAAAGAATTTGGAGAAAGTTTTATAAAAAAAACAACCGGGTCGAGTGAATACCTAAAAGATGCGAAAAATATGATTAGAAGTGCAAGCCTCCAGACAGAAACAATAAAAAACAATATTGCAAAAAACATATTCAAGGCAATTGATGAAGGAATAAAAGGTAATTTAGCTTGGCAGGATATTGCAAGAGAAAGTTTAAGTAAAATAAATGTATTAGGTTTAAGAATACAAACAGAGATAGATACACACAAAGCAGCAGCAGACAGACTTATAAGAGTAAAAAATTTAGAAGACGGAGGCTGGAAATATTTAAGATATGCTGGACCGAGCGGGACGATAAGACCATTTTGTATTGACCACGTAGGAAGAATTTATAGCATTGAAGAAATAAAGAAAATGGTTAATATGTTTGGTCAGCCGGCGCTTTATTATCAGGGCGGTTATAATTGCCGCCACAGATGGGATCCTGTTGACGGGAGTGTTATTGAGGATACAGAAGATGGACGTATATTTGCGCAGAAAAATTTTACAGAAAGCAGAGACGGGAAAGAAATAACTATTGCAAAGTTTAGGATTAAGCAGCTAAAACAAAACTCAACAATACAGCTTAACAGCAAGGTTGATGAAAAGAATTTTAGAAGTGCGGATGTATTTGAGAATGGCGTAAAAACAGAATATAAAAGAGTTACAGATAAATCCGTAAATTTGATTACAGCAATAAGAAACCATTTGCGCTATGGTAAAGAGCAGGCTGGAAGAATTGTAGTTTGGATTGATAGAGATTATGATACGGAAATAATAAAAAAAGCAATTAAAAGCGCTGAACATTTTGATTTAACAAAAAAAATAAAAGAAGTAATTTTTTTAGATAAAAGTGGAAAGGAAATAAAACTATGAAAGCAATAGATGATTACAGAGAAAAAATTGATATGCTTAAAAAACAAAATCTTTTAACAGACGGTGTTAAGCTTATGCTGGTTGGAATGTTTATTGCAGACAGCGGATTAACAAGCGACGAATCGAAACAGTTACAACGAGAGATTGATTTTGATTTTGAAAAATATATGGGCATAGAAGAAGCAGCAATATTTGGAGACATAGTTGATTATAAAAATCAGAGAGTTGATTATACTAAAGAGGAGTTGATGAAGAAAAAATAAAACCTTTACCACATAGCCACAGAGAAAAAACCCGGGATTTACTCGGGTTTTTTATTTAGTAATTGTTTAATCAGTTCAACAGCCACTTCGTTAGTAATTTGTTTTTCGTATTTAAGTTTTATCTCATCAATTTGCTGCTGGCGGAGACCGAGAAATTTCCAGAGCTTGCGGGATTTAGAAACGCCGGCAATATTAAACCAGTAAGCCTTTTGTGCATTATTCGGGTCGGTAAAGCCAACAACAACAGTATTATCAGTAAGTTTAAGGACATTTAAGTCTCGTAACATTTTACCAGACCAAGTAAGATAATCATTTTTAGCCGATGGATTAAAAACCTCTTTGAATTTTTTATAACCAAAAATTACAAAACCAAGTTTGCCCTCTTTGTTGCTAATTACTTTTCCGAAGGATTGATCTTTGCGGAGTTTACTGTAAATGGATTTATCGAAAGGTCTGTAATAATTTTTTTCGGAGTAAGCAAAATTGTTTCCTTCAATATCAACACCTTTGTTAATGTTATCCATTATGCAAGCGATAACATCGCTGCCAATATTTTTAAGAAGTTGTTCTGAGAATTTCATAAAAATCTCTGTTATGGTAAAAATCCGATTTTGTTTTACATAGAGAAACCTTTGAATAATTTATCGCCTTGTTTTGGCGGAGTAAAGCCGAGTTTATAGTAAACTTCACTTTCAAGCAAAGGGACGATGTCAATAATAGAGCGGATAGCGTTTGCATTGGATTCAAAATTTTGTTCTTCCGAAAGATTAAACGAAAACCTATAAGGCAAATCAGCGATGGATGCGTTGCGGTCAAAGTTCAATTTAAAATCTAAAAGCAACAAATTATTTACAAGATTTTCAGTTCTAATCATATCAGAGTAAAAAATATCTGCGCTAATCATTCTTTGTACCTGCAAGGCTGCCCGGCTTCCAGAGTATTTAGGCAGCTCGGAAGTATTTGCCTGTCCAAGCCAAGCTATAGCGATAGAGGAATTTATTTCTTCGAGAAAATCTTTAAATGCAGATGAAGAAGAAGCAGAGATTTGATTTAGTCTAAGTTCGATGGCATCTGAACTTATAAAGAAATTATCTCGCACGATATTTTGAGCGGCGGACTGAGCAGCAGCCTGATCTTCATCGCTTCCGCCTTTGTTGACTATTTGCAGCAAGCCTTTCATTTTACGCAAATAGTTGCCATATTCAAGGATTATATCGAGCCTCATAATTTCTGTAGGCATAACAGATCGGAGCAGACCGCCACGATGCGGAAATTCTGCGCTTGAGAAAAGATAATCATTCGTCTCAAGAAGGTTTATTGTATCATACACTTTTCCGTCTGCACTCTTATATATATAAGCGAAAGGATAATCAAAATCATATTCGGTTGGTTCAAAGACTTTTTCAATAATGATTTTATTTGAGCCGTCTTTATTAATAGCCGTAGTCTTGATAAGTAATGAGCCGAATGCAATAGCTTTGA
>JANWVQ010000146.1 GCA_025056745.1 Ignavibacterium sp. | reverse complement strand
TTAACCAACATCATAGCACCGAAGATTCCTGATTTAACTTTTTCTTCGCCAAGATTTTCTTTCATTCGATTTATAAATTTTTCATATAAAGGAATTGCTTCATCTGGTTTGGCTGCATCAGTGAAACTCGGACGATTTCCTCTTTGTGCATTTCCGTACAATGTGAATTGAGAGATTATCAATACTTCACCGTTTATATCTTTCAAAGAGAGATTCATTTTTTCATTTTCATCTTCAAATATTCTGAGATTAGAACATTTGTCTGCAAGAAAATTTACATCTTCTTCTTTGTCTCCGGTTTTTATTCCAAGTAAAATCACCATTCCTTTTTTTATTTCTGCTGAGTAGTTTTCGCTTTCGATATAAACTCCCGCTTCTGAAACTCGCTGAACAACCACTTTCATTTTCTCTCTCCGTAAATAATTCTGAAATGATTATTGAAATCTTTAATGAGATTTATATTAATAAAGTCATTTTCATAAAATAATTCTTCAACTTCTTTAGCTACCGAAGGAGAAATTTCAAAAAACAGTTTTCCACCCGAATTTAAAATTTTATCAGCCTTCTGAATAATGGCTTTATAAAATTTCAATCCATCATAATTGTCTGTTAACGCAATTCGTGGTTCAAAGTTCTTTAATTCAGGTTGAAGATTTTCAAATTCACTTTTTGAAACATAAGGAGGATTAGAAACAACAAAATCGAACTTTCCAAGTTTTGAATAATCATCTTCAAGCACATTGAATTTAATTAAACTACATTTATGCTCAAGATTATTCGATTTAAGATTTTCTTTTGTCAAACTCAGAGAGTCTTCACTTACATCAACTGCAGTTGCTTTTGAATCAAATAAATTTTTTAGTAAAGCAATTGTGATACAACCCGAACCAACTCCGATGTCAAGAAAATTCAGACTGTTCTGATTCTTATAAAGATTTATAATTGTCTCAACTAAAAGTTCTGTTTCTGGTCGAGGAATTAAAGCTCGTGAATCTGTCTTTAAAGTAACATTATAAAATTCTGTTTTGCCAAGAATATATTGAAGAGGTTCTCTTTTCCCACGACGGGCAAGAAATTCTCTGTATGTGGTTAATTCATTTTCATTTAATGGTCGGTCAAACATCAGATATAAATTTAGTCTCTTGCAATTCAGAATGTGAGCAAGCATTAATTCTGCATTTAATCTTGGTGATTCTACTCCTTTTTTTTGTAAATATTCAGTTGAAAGATTTATGGCTTCTAAAACAGTAATCATTATTTTTAATATTTTTCAGGCGAAGTATTTTTAACTAATTTTTTAATGTTATAAAACTATTTACAGACAACTCAATAAGCAATCTTAAATGGATTTAATTTATTTAATCTCTGGCTTTATTTGTTTGATAATTTTTATTGTCACGCTTGTAAATTTATTCACTGCGCCCGAACTAATGAAAGCACAAACTGAAGAGAATCAGTTGGTCTCAATTCTCATTCCTGCAAGAAATGAAGAGAAGAATATTGAAGACGTTGTGATTGATTGTTTGAATCAAACTTACTCAAACAAAGAAATAATTGTTCTCAATGACCATTCAACAGATAATACAAAAAAAATACTTGAACAGTTTTCAGATAAAATTCAGATAATTAAAGGACTTGATTTGCCCGATGATTGGCTTGGAAAGAACTGGGCTTGTCATCAATTATCTCAGAAAGCAAGCGGCGAATATCTTTTATTTGTTGATGCTGATGTAAGACTTGATGACTATGCATTAGAATCTTCAATAGCAATCTTAAATAAAACCAAATCAAAAATGCTATCCGTTTTTCCAACTCAGATTATGAAATCTTTTTCAGAGTTTTTAATTGTTCCTTTAATGAATTGGTTACTGTTATCTTTTCTTCCATTAGTCTTGGTTTATAAATCGAAGAATAAATCTTTTGTTGCAGCAAATGGTCAGTTCATTTTATGGGATAAAAATTTTTATAATTCTATTGGTGGACATCAAGCTGTTAAAAATATGCCTGTTGAGGATATGGAATTTGCACGAATAGTTAAGTCATCAAATCAAAGAATGATTACTTTACTCGGTGGTAAAATGGTCTTCTGCAGAATGTATTCAAATCTTAATGAAGCATTAAATGGTTTTGCAAAAAACTTTTATCCGGGATTCAAAATCAATCCTATCGTTTTCATAAGTTTTATTAGCTTGATTGTAGCTTCCTTGCTGATTCCGTTTTTTTATTGGAAAGATGCAACGATTTCTATTATGTTAGTTGCTGTTATTCTTCTATCCAGAGTTTTCATCTCAATCAAAAGCAGGCAGAATATTTTTTATAATTTAATATTGCACATTTTTCAGATGATTTTTGTTATTGCAGAAGCTGTTATTTCAGTTTACAGATTTCACTCGAAAAAACTTGTTTGGAAAGGAAGAAAAATTTGAGTTTGAAAAAAGAAGAAATTTTTATTTATGTAATGTATGTCGTTGGAGTTATTGGACATCTGATTGATTCAACTCTTCCTTTAATGAAAACTTTAACACCATTTACATTGTTGCTTACAGGAGGAGTTGTTTTATTTTTCGCTCAGAAAAGTTCAAGCGGAAATTTGATTCTCTGGGTAGTAATCACTTATTCTATAACATTTCTTTTAGAAGTTATTGGAGTAAAAACTGGTCTCGTTTTTGGAAATTATTCTTATGGTAACACATTAGGTTTTAAGTTTATTGATGTTCCTTTAATAATTGGTTTTAATTGGGTTTTAGTTGTTCTCGGAGCAATTAAAATATCAAAAAGATTTTTTAGTGATTATTTTTTTATCGCATTGTTCACAGGAATATTTTCTGTAGTATTTGATTTTTTCCTTGAGCCGATTGCAATCAAACTTGATTACTGGAATTGGGAAGGAATTAAAGTCCCTCTCCAAAATTATTTTGCGTGGTTTGTGATTGCGTTTTTGTTTTCAATTCTCTTTCAGAAAATGAAATTAGAAACTAATTCAACTTTGGTGGAAAAATATTTTCTAACTCAATTAACATTCTTTATAATACTATTTTTATTTATGAGGTAAAGATGGGTGTATTAATAGCAACAATAATTATCTCAATCTGGGCAATACATTTGGTTTATATTTTAACAAGTGTCAAAGTAGATTTTACATCTGTATGGTTTTATGTTCACGTTCTTTTTCAGGGATATCTATACACTGGGCTTTTCATAACAGCTCACGATGCAATGCACAGAACAGTTTCAAAAAACAGAACTATAAATGATTTAGTCGGTAAAGTAGCAAGTTTTCTTTTTGCAGGAATGTCGTACAAAAGATTAATTAAAAATCATTTTCTTCATCATAAATATCCTGGTGAGGAGCAAGACCCTGATTTCAATGTAAAGTCACAAAACTTTTTTGCTTGGTGGTTTACTTTCTTAAAAAGATATACTACGATTACTCAGATTGTTATTATGGCAATTGCATTTAATGTATTAAAAATCTGGATTGACGAAATTAATCTATGGTTCTTTTGGGTTATTCCGGCTTTTCTTGGGACGTTTCAGTTATTTTATTTCGGGACTTACATTCCTCATAAGTATCCACATCTGGACAATATGAAACCACATAATGCGAGAAGTTTAAGAAAGAATCATTTGATTGCGATGCTTACTTGTTATTTTTTTGGATATCATCACGAGCATCACGATTCGCCATCAACACCCTGGTGGAAATTGTATAAATTGAAGGAAGAAAGACAATTTGTAAATGAACATACCCAAGCCACTAATTACACGAATTTTCACTAATTATTAAAACATTCAGATTTTCAATTCTTTGAAATTAGTGCAATTAGTGGCTGTAAAGTAATGGCACGAATTAAACGAATTTTCATAAATCCATTCTAAAATAAATGATAAGAAATGGAAGTAATAATTTGTGTTAATTCGTGAAATTCGTGGCTCGAATTTTTATGATGGTTTTAAGATCACTCCAATACTTTTATGTCCATTCATTTTAACTGATACTGGTTTATTTAGCCTCAGGTGCTTAGTAAATTCAAGTTCCTCATAAATTGGTTGAGACAACAACCATTCCCAATCAATAAATCCAATTTTTTCAGCAGCATCTACTGTAAAATATCCAACACGAAATGAAGTTATATTTTGAAAAAAGTGTGAACCTTGTGATGGTTCAACGTCAAAATCTTTAAAGCCAGATTCTACAATTGCAACTGCCCCTGATATTTGATCCCAAGTTACAGGAATTCCTAACCAAGGATCATTGCTTCCCCATCTGCCTAAACCAATCAAAATATACGGTCTTCTTTGCTCGAGTAATTTCGAATTTAGTTTAGATATTTCAAGAGCTGCAATCCTACTTTTGCCTCGATCGTATTTATTTATATCAACAAAAATTATATCATAGATATCATCTATCGCACCATTTCCGAGAACTTGATTACTTTTAACAATTAAATCCTCTCTGTTAAAGTTTATGTTCAACTCTTCAACTTCGCGAGTAAGAACCATTGGTCTCATTTGTAGCATTGCAAATTCTTTAGGTCTTCCGGGAGGTACGCTTAGATTGACAGCAAATTCAATTTCGACTGGTGAGCCCATTCCCCAAGAGCCGAGTTCTAAGAGTAAATCTAAAATTTCTGGTAGCGGAAAAATTTTATGTTTGAGAATTGGAGCAAAAGTTACAATTCTTGTTCCTTGTCTTGAGATACCATCATAAATTGCATCATTCTCTCTTGAATAAGTTGAACCAACGAAGTGTAAAGTCCCATCTTTTTCTGCTTCAGATAGATCAAATTTTTTCACAAGAGGATCTTTTGTTGATTCAGGATGATGATCAAGTTTTCCATCTAGATCCAACGCATAAAAATCTTGTTGTGCATTTGTAAGAGTATCTTTTGTTGAGAAAAATTGCATAAGATGCTTTGGATATTTCGGACAGAATCTAACAGAGTTTCCTCCTTCGACAACAGTTTTGCCAAGACCTAATGCAACCATTGCAATTCCATCTGTTGATTTCTGCGGTGTTATTGGATAAAAATTATATGATTTACCAACGCCTGCAAAATCTGGATAGAATCTTCGGCTATGCTCAACTCCTACTAACTTTTGTATAATAACTGCCATCTTTTCTTCTTCTAATCTATATGAAGTTGCTTTAAGATAATCTTTTGCTCTTTGATGAAAAGTTGATGCATAAACAGCTTTTATAGTTTGTAATAATTCTTCGAGTCGGATATTTATATCAGGATTACTATTGGGAAGCATATAAGTTTGATAAACGCCTGCAAAAGGTTGAAACTGCGCGTCCTCAAGCAAGCTTGAAGATCTAACTGCTAATGGTTCTTTTACTAATTCAAGGAAGTCAAATAATTTTTGTTTAACATCTTCAGGAAAATATGGAGCTTCGATAAATCTTTGAGTAATAACTAAATCATTGGTTTCATTGAATGCAAAACTTTCAAGATTATTAGAAGACATAAAGTTATCAAAAACTTCTGTAGCTAAAACAACTGCAGAAGGGACATATATTTCAACACCATCAAAAAAATTTTTAATATTATAATTAGCAATAAGTGAATTTATAAAACCCAAACCACGAGCTTTTCCTCCTAAAGAACCACCTCCAATTCTTGCAAAACTATTTTTAGGATCAAATGTATCTTTTCTGAAATCTGAAATAACTCCTTTTGTTCTTTCTTCAATGTAATTTTTTATTGAAGTAATTAAATCTTCTCTCAGATGTTGAGGAGAGGGATAATCTGTTATTTTTCTTGGTCTAAATTTATGAGCCAAATAAAATTCTGTTCTTGCTTTTAACCACCGTGAAAAATGATTTCGCTCTGCGTGAAATAATAAACTCTCCTCTGGAATCTCTGATAGTCTTTCTGCCAATTCTTTAAGATTTGCAGCACGCCCCACTGGAGTTCCATCTCTCAACTTGAAGATAAAATCTCCAAATCCGAAATGGGCTAACATAAATTCACGGAGATCGTGTAATAATCGCGGAGAGTTTTTATAAAGAAAAGAGGCTCCAATACTTTTAACTTTTTCTTCTAAATTCAAATCACTTGTTTGGACTAAGATTGGAATATCGTCGTGTCTTTCTCTTACAGCTTTTGTGAATTTTAATCCTGCTTCCGGATCTCTTACTCCAAAATGTTTAAAGTTATTATCTGTAATTATTCCCATCACATTCTCTTCATATCTCTCAAAATAATTCCAGGCTTCTTCGTAAGTCGTGCACAATAGAATTTTAGGTCTTGCTCTCATTCTCAAAAATCTATGAGTTACATTTATTCCCTCTAATATTAATCTTTGAGATTGATTGAAAACTTCCGTATAAATCAGAGGTAAGTATGTTGAATAAAATTTTACATTATCTTCGACTAGAATTATTACTTGCACTCCAATATTTTGAGTATCGTTTTCAACATTACGTTTATCTTCAATGTATTTTATAATTCCTATTAAAAGATGAAAATCACCACCCCAGATAAAAATTTTTTCAAATGCAGAGGTGTCGTAATTAGTCGTCAAATCTTTTCTTTCCATATTATCGTATGCTAAAAGGATTATTGGTATATCAATTCCTGTAGCTTTCACTTGATTAGCAAATTTTACGACGTGAATATCTTCCAAGTGAAGTGTTGTAATTATCAAATCAAATTCGTCACTTTCTTTAAGTAATTCAAGAGCCTCGTTTCCAGTTGTCACGTGATAAATTTCTGGTGCTTGACTTAAGTTTAGATTTTGATATTCACTTCTAATCATTTCATAAAGTCTTCCATCTTCTTCAAATAGATAGTAGTCATAGACACTTGAGACAAGAAGTATATTACGAATCTTGTAGCGCATCAATTTTTGAAATTTTTTAAGACGCGCGTGGAGTACATTTTCAAGCTTAATGCCTTTTGTAGAGAATACCTTATCCATAGTTAATCTTATAATTTTTGATAAGAATTTTTTGTTAGACTAATATAGAAAAACTTAGATGATATTAAGAAGAGTATTGTTGGGAGAAAAAAATAAGGCCGTCTAAAAAAACTTAGCATCAAATGAAATTGCTTACAGCATTGACTAAAAAATCAGCAATTTATGATTAAGTTTAATTAGACAGCCTTTCTAAACTTATACTAATCCTTGATCAATCATTGCATCAGCGACTTTAAGGAATCCAGCGATATTGGCGCCGTTAACATAATTTCCTGGAGTTCCAAATCTTTCAGCAGTAGCAAGGCAAGTATCGTGAATCCTAATCATAATTTCGTGTAAACGTTTATCAACTTCATCGCGGCTCCAAGGTAATCTCATACTGTTTTGAGACATTTCAAGTCCACTAGTTGCAACTCCACCAGCATTGGAAGCTTTTCCAGGTGCATATAATATTTTTGCTTCCTTAAAGATATTATAAGCTTCAATAGTAGTTGGCATATTAGCACCTTCACAAACACAGATGCAACCATTCTTCACTAATTCTTTAGCATCTTCTTCATAAATTTCATTTTGAGTAGCACAAGGTAAGGCAACGTCAACTTTAACTCCCCAAGGTTTTTTACCAGGGAAAAATTCAACTTTGAATTCTTTTGCATAATCTTCAATTGCATCTTTGTTACTTGCACGAAGCTTAAGCATATAATCTATTTTCTCTCCTTTTACTCCGTCAGGGTCATAAATAAATCCATCTGGTCCTGAGAGAGTTACAACTTTTCCACCAAGTTCATTTACTTTAATTACAGCTCCCCAAGCGACATTTCCAAAACCTGAGACAGCAACTGTTTTTCCATCGAAAGATGTGTTTTTAGTTTTTAACATTTCCTGAGCGAAATAAACAACTCCAAAACCTGTAGCCTCTGGTCTAATTAATGAGCCGCCCCAATTGAGTCCTTTACCTGTTAATACTCCAGTAAATTCATTTTTTAATCTTTTATATTGACCAAATAAATAACCAATTTCTCTTGAACCAACACCAATATCTCCAGCAGGGACATCAGTGTCTGGACCAATGTGTCTATAAAGTTCTGTCATAAAGCTTTGGCAAAAACGCATAATCTCGTTATCGCTTTTTCCTTTTGGATTAAAATCAGAACCACCTTTACCACCGCCCATTGGAAGCGTAGTTAATGCATTTTTGAATACTTGTTCAAAAGCTAAGAATTTCAATATTCCAAGGTTAACAGAAGGGTGAAATCTTAAGCCGCCTTTGTAAGGTCCAATTGCGCTATTCATTTCTATTCTATAACCACGATTTACATGAATTTCTCCTTGATCATCCATCCAAGGAACTCTAAACATAATAACTCTCTCTGGTTCTACCATCCTTTCCAAAATCTTAAATGATTTATATTCAGGATGTCTTTCAATAACTAATTCCAAAGATTCAAAAACTTCCTGAACGGCTTGATGAAATTCAGGTTCATTTGGATTTTTTGCTTTTACCTGAGCAAGCAGGTTGTTTATATACTCAGATGCCATACTTACCTCTCTATTTTTCTTAAAATAATTTTAGCTTGATTATGGTTTGTTTTAGAAGGTTTTTCTTTAATCCCCTTTGAATGAAGTTGTGAGTTAATATTTGATAAATTCATTTCTTAAATAGAAAAATAATTTTGCTATACAAAATTAGATAGCTTAAAAGTAATTTCCTATTTTGTTCTGATAAGAGATTGATTTGATAGATAATCTGTTAAAACTTTATTGGAATATTATCCAATTTTTCATTTAACAATTTTTAATTGGAAATTTGATAGTTATTCGTCAGAATATAAATTTGCCACAATCTTTGAAATAATTTAAGAGGAGAAAAACTAAGTAATTGAACATAATTGTTGTCGGAATAATTGCATATATACTTCTTCAACTATTCTTAGGATTTTACATTTCAAAATTTATCAAATCAGAAAGTGATTATCTTCTCGGAGGACGTAAACTCGGATATTTCCTAACAACTTTTTCAATCTTTGCAACCTGGTTTGGAGCAGAATCTTGTATCGGAACAGCTGGCACAGCTTATCAAGAAGGATTGTCTGGTGTCAAAGCTGATCCTTTTGGATATGGTTTGGTTCTTATCCTAATGGGATTGTTTTTTGCTATTCCTCTTTACAAAATGAAACTTACTACAATTGCAGACTTTTTCAATCAAAGATATTCAGAAAACACATCTAAAGTAATTGCACTAATAATGATACCAACTTCAATTTTATGGGGAGCTGCACAAATCAGAGCATTTGGATTGATTTTATCTTCTTTCTCTGACTTAACTGTAGAAATCTCTATTTTAATCTCTGCTATAATTGTTATTACATATACTGTTTTTGGTGGATTATTAGCAGATGCTTGGACAGATTTGATTCAAGGGTCAATTTTGATTATCGGACTATTGTTTATTTCCTTTTTAGTTTTTTTTAATGGAGCTGAATTCAGAGAAATGCTTTTGAAAATTCCATCTGAGCGATTGAGTTTTAACTCAGCTTCTGATCAAAGTTTCCATATTAATCTATTATCAAATATTGAAGCTTGGGCTATACCAATTTGCGGTTCATTGATTGCTCAAGAGATGGTGTCAAGAGTTTTTTCCGCTAAAAATCATAAAGTTGCTCAACGCTCTTCGTTAATTGCAGGAACAATTTATATTTTGATTGGATTAATACCACTCAGTCTTGGTTTAATTGGATTGAATATGTTTCCTAATTTAGAACATCCAGAACAAATTTTACCAATGATTGCCAAAGAATTTTTATCACCTATGTTTTATGTAATATTTATCGGAGCATTAATCTCTGCAATACTTTCAACCGTTGATAGTGCACTACTTTCGTCATCAGCTTTATTGTCTCACAATATTGTTTTTCCTTCATTCAAAATAAAAGATGAAAACAAAAAACTCAAGATCTCAAGAATAAATGTTGTATTGGCGGGAGTTGTTGCGTATTTACTCGCAACAAAAGCAGATGGTGTTTATGAATTGGTCAAAGATGCATCTGCATTTGGAAGTAGTGGAATTTTTATCGCTTTTATATTTGGACTTATTGGAAAATTTGGAAATGGAAAAAGCGCAATTTCATCTGTTGTTGTCGGTTCTCTTGCTTGGTTTATTTCTTACTACATTTATGAATTTGAATACTCTTATGTTCTATCTTTAATGATCGCTCTGATCGTATTTGTAATAGTTGGTTTTCTTGAAATAATTTTTTCAAGAACCCTTGTTAAAAATTAATTAAGCCTTTCAAAAAAATTTTTATACCTCTCTTTTAGTTTTATTTTTGAATTAGAATTTGAAATAAAATTTATTGATGGGGTTTGTATGAGCCTTAATATCATTAAAGAAAAAATTCAACAAGCAATAGAAATTTTGAATGAAAAAAATATTGATATGTGGTTAACCTTTGTTAGAGAAACAAAAGTATCTAAAGATCCAATCATTGATATGATTGTTGGAGATCATTTAACCTGGCAATCAGCTTTTATTATAAATAAAGATGGTGATACTGCATCATTAGTCGGAAGTATCGAAGAAGAGAACATCAAAAAACTTGCGCTTTACGGACAAGTTACTGGATACATTCAATCCATAAGAGAGCCATTGCTAAACTACCTCGAACTTAAAAAACCAAGAACAATTGCAATTAATTATTCAAAAAATTCTGTTCTCGCTGATGGACTCACTCACGGAATGTACTTAATTCTATGCGAATATTTGAAAAATACATCATTTCCAAAAGAAGTAATAAGTTCAGAAGAAATAATTTCTGCTCTCCGTGGAAGAAAATCTAAAACTGAATTAGCAATAATGAAAGAAGCAATAGCTGAAACTCTCAAAATATTTGATGAAGTAACAAGCTTTATTACACCAGGAAAATCTGAAATTGAAGTGGCAAATTTTGTTTTAGAAAAAGTCAAAGAAAGGAATCTTCAAACAGCTTGGGATTCTGCAACTTGTCCAGCAGTTTTCACTGGACCAAATCCATCAAGTGCTCACTCAGGACCTACGGATAGAATAATTGAAAAAGGACATATTGTAAGCATGGACTTTGGTATCAAGTACAAAGGATATTGCTCAGACTTACAACGTTGTTGGTATGTTTTGAAAGACAATGAAACACAAGCTCCTGAGCCAGTTCAAAAAGGATTTGAAGTTATAAGAGATGCTATTCAAAAAGTTGCTGATGCAATTAAACCGGGAGTTATGGGTGTAGAAATGGATGATATTGCAAGGAATTACATTGTTCAATCAGGTTATCCAGAATATCCACACGGATTAGGCCATCAAGTTGGAAGAGAAGTTCACGATGGAGGGGCAGGGTTATTCCCAAGATGGGAACGCTATGGACAAACTCCTTTTATGAGATTAGAAGCTGGGCAAGTATTTACTATAGAACCGCGTTTGCCAGTTGATGGTTATGGCGTAGTTACAATTGAGGAAGAAGTCTTAATTACTGAAAATGGCTGTGAATTTTTATCCACTCCTCAAAAGGAATTAATATTGATCTCTTAAAAAATTATTCTGATAATATTTCAGCAATTAAAATTGTTAAAATAGTTTTATCGTCAAGTGAGGTTGTTTTTACTCGTAGATCTGCTTGATATATTGCTTTCAAGGATCTAGAGATTTGATTTAATCCATACAACCTTGTAGCTTTTGCAAAATTTGAATAGAAATATTTATTTATACCTAAAGCTTTAGCCTTCTCTTCCTCTGTCATTTTTAATTTTTCAAGTTCATCTATTCTTAATAATGTTGTAAAATGCTTATTCAACATTGCGATAATTCCAAGAAGACCAAGTTCAGAGTTATCTAATAAGTTATATGCTATTTTTAATGAGTTACTTTTATCTTTCTTATCTAAAGCATTCAGCAAATCGAAAATTGTATATGTCTTTAATTTTGTAGTAAGTTCTTCAATTGCTTTAAAGGTAATTTCTTCGTTTTCTCCAATATATTGAACAATCTTTTCAATTTGGTTTTCAAGAAGAACACGACTTTCACCAACAATATCCACTAAAAACTCTGCATTCTCTTTAGTTATTCTTTTGTTTTTATCATTAACAAATTCAATTACCCACTTAACAAGCATATCGCTTCTCAACTCTGAAAACTCATACAAAAATTGATTTTTGGATAAACTCTTAAAAGGCTCAGAATTTAGGTTACTTATTTTACCTTCATAAATAAAAATCAAGACTGTAAAATCTGCCGGATTTTTTATATAAGTTAAAAAATTTTCATCCTTATCTGAATATTTAAGTTCTTCAGCATTTTTAACTATTATTAATTTCTTTCCATCACCGAATGGAAATGTTTTGGCTACTGAGACTATATCGGAGAGATTAATATCTCTATCAGAACAATAAAAAGTTTCGTTATCAAAATCTGATGAAATCTGAGCTTCAACAATTTTTTTGATATCACTTACGGCTCTATTTATTCCAAATAAATCTTCACCAAATAAAAAATAAATTGGTTTAAGTTTTTTTGATTTTATTTCAGATCTGATATCTACAAAAGAAGGTAAGTTTGATTTAGACATTGTTTTTTCTGCGTTCGAATTTTAATGCTTTATAAAGTAATAAAAACAATCCACCCCATACGATTCCAATTACAAAAATCATAGTTATAATTCCTTCTATTTTCATTTCTCTTCTCCAGTTGATTTTTTATAAAGGTAATTATTAAAAATTAAAAGAAGAATTATAACTATACCCCATTGAAATATAACCGTTCCAAAATTTTCTGGTCGGAAAGGATTGAGCCATTGCGAGTCCCAAGAAAAAGATGAACCAAGCCACCAAAGCAATAAAACCACTGCTTGAATTGGTATTAAATATTTAATAATCAAATTAAACCATTTGCCAATTTTAAAGTCACTTCCAAATCCATTTATTACTTCTTCTCTGAATTTATCTGTACCATATTTTATAATTGCAAATGAGATAAAAGCACCACTTAAAATTAAACCAACACCCCAAACCCAATCTTGATTAATTAAAAACGAATTATTCAAAGCAGAAGGAACACCAAATAGAAAAGCAAAAATTGAAACTAACATAATTGCTTTTTTTCTTTCTATTCCAAAATCTATAAGAGTTCTGGTTGCTAATTCAATCAATGAAATAAGTGAAGTCAGAGCAGCAAAAAACAGCGCAAGAAAAAATGCAGAGGCAAAAATTGAATTTAAAAAATTAGAAGATGATAACTTTGTAAACAATGCTGGAAGATATATAAAAGTTAATCCAGTATTTGCAGGTCCCGATTGTGATATTTGATTTATTGCATTCTCTGAACTCAATGCAAAAACTGTAGAGAAGATTGTTATTCCAGCTAGAAGAGAAATACTATTATTTCCAAAAGCTATTAACGAAGCATTCAAAGAAATATCTTCATTCTTTCTCATATAAATTGCGTAAGTCATAATTAGTCCCCAGCCAGCACCAGTATCCCAAGCATTTTGGGTAAGTGCATTCAACCAAACTTTATAATCCAACATAGTTTTCAAATCAGGAGTGAAAAAATATTTAATTCCCTCATAAGCTCCTTGCAATGTAATTGCTCTAAAAAATAAACCAAGAAGTATGATAAGTAAAATTGGTACTAAGATTTTTGATACTTTCTCAATACCATTTGTAATTCCACGATATACCACAAAAGCGACTATTATTATTGCTATTAAGTGATAAACTAAAGGTAAATATCCTGAAGAGAAATTATTCCAAAATTCGAGATGATTTGTTTGACTCAATAAATTTCCAGTAACAGAAGAAGAGAAATAAAACAGACACCAACCAGTAACAACAGAGTAATAAAACATAATTGCAGTTGAAACAACAACGATAAAACCACCCATCCAGGCAAAATTTTTACCAGCTGTTTTGCTAATTGCACCAATTGGTCCTAATCTTGAGTTTTTACCAATTGCAAACTCAGCAATTATTAGAGGAACAGACCAGAGAAGAAGAAAAATAACCCAAGGGATTAAAAATGAGCCGCCTCCATTTTGAGCAACAATTCTAGAAAAGCGCCAGATATTTCCTGTACCAACAGCAATTCCTAATGTGGATATTACAAGTGCCCATCTTGTTGAGAAAAACTCCTGTTGCTTCATAGAAAATCATCCGCTTCTTTTTTCTTTAGCTAGTTTGAATAATTCAATATATTTCTCCGCTGACCTATCCCAGCTAAAGTCACAATTCATTCCATTCAACTGAATCTTTCTCCAAACATCTTTGTGTGCAAAAGTATTTACAGCTCTTTCTACTGATTTGAAAAGAGCATATCCTGAATAATCATAAAACGAGAAACCATTTCCGTGATCAAATCCATAATAATTTTCCTCGTCCCAATCTTTTACTGTATCTGCTAAACCTCCCGTTTTTCTAACAACTGGAACTGTTCCATATTTAAGAGAATATATTTGATTAAGTCCACAGGGTTCATATCTTGATGGCATAACAAAAATATCTGCTCCTGCTTCAATTAAATGCGCTAACTCGTTGTTATAACCGATGTAACTTGCAAACTTACCAGGGAAATAATAAGATAGTTTATGGAAAAATTCTTCGTATTTGTATTCACCACTTCCCAGCAAAATCCATTGTGCATCAAGCTTCATTAAATCATCTACTGCTTCAACAAAGATATCAAAACCTTTTTGAGGGACTAAACGAGAGATCATTCCTATCAATGGCCGATTCTCATCAAAAGGGAGTCTAAAATGTTCCATTAAAAATTTCTTATTTAATTTTTTTCCTGATAAATCATCCGCTGAATATTTATAAGGAAGAAATTTATCTGTTTCTGGATTCCATTCTTGATAATCAACTCCATTTAATATACCATAAACATCAGGTTTTCGAGCCCTAAGAATTGGGTCAAGTCCAGCACCATATTCTGGCTTTAGAATCTCGTGAGAATATTTTACACTTACAGTGCTTATCAAATCTGCAAAAACAATTCCTGTTTTCATAAATGAAACACTATCTTCAAATTCAACAGGTCCGCCTGGATAATAAAGATTAGGATTTATTTCTGCTTTGTATAAAGTATCCTTTCCAAATCTGCCTTGATAACCGATATTGTGAATAGTAAAAACTGTAGCAGTTTTATCAAACATTCGATCCCAATTGTAATTATCTTTAATATAAAGTGGAATTAATCCTGTCTGCCAATCATTACATTGAATTACATCCGGAGCCCAAGCTAATCTTTGACAAGTTTCAATAACTCCTTTACAAAGTAGAATAAATCTTTCATCTTCATCCCAATCATTCGTATAAATTCTACCTCGATTGTAGTAATGCGGGCAATCAATAAAATTCACTTGGACATTTGAATTGGGTAAAGTTGCCTGATGTAAGTGAACAGATCTTACTATTCCATTTACACGAATTGGCATCTCTCCGACGTTCCAGTTATATCTTAAACCGTGTTTCAATTCATCAATGAAAAGATATTTTGGAATAAATACTTTGACATCGCAACCCAATTTCTCTAATGCTTTTGGAAGAGAACCAATTACATCTCCAAGCCCACCAGTTTTGGCATAAGGGACACATTCGGAAGATACTATAGCAATTTTCATATATCACCTTTTAGTTGAGATATTTATAACTATTGGTTTTAAGAAAATTCTTTTAATAAAAAATTTATTTTTATATATGAATAATAAATCCTAAAAATGTAATTTTCATCTATCAATAAAAATTTATTTTAACTATGAAATTCTCAATAAATAATATTTCCGTAATAACTGATGGAGATAAAGAGGCAAAACCAATAGTATTTATTCACGGTTTTCCTTATGATCACTCAATGTGGAAAAAGCAAATAAATTATTTCAGTAACAGTTATTATTGTATAAGTTATGATATTCGTGGATTTGGAGAATCGAGAGATTTCGATGGACAACACACAATGGAAATGTTCGTTGATGACTTGGAGTTGATAATTGATGAAATGAATCTTCAAAAGCCCGTCCTATGCGGCTTATCAATGGGTGGATATATTTCTTTAAGAGCATTAGAAAGATTTCAGAATAAATTATCTGCTGTTATACTGTGTGATACTCGATCTCAAGCTGATGACAATCAGGGCAGATTAAAAAGAGCTTCAGCAATTAAAAGAATTAATTCTGAAGGACATAAAGAGTTTATTAAAGAATTTATCACAAATTGTTTTGGTGATTATTTCAAACAAAACTTTTCAGAAGAACTTCAATCTATAATTGAATACTCTCAGACTTTTGATCCAAAAGGCATTAAAGGTGCACTTTTAGCTATGCTGAGCAGAACAGATACAACTTCTTTTCTTGAAAAAATTGAAATTCCAATTTTATTGATTTGTGGTAAACAGGATAATCTTACTCCGCCATCTGTTATGCGAGATATGTACCATAAAATTAAAAATTCTGAATTCGTTGAAATTGAAAATGCTGGGCATCTCGCACCAATCGAAAATCCCGAAGAGGTAAATTCGGCTATATCAAAATTTCTTAAAAAGATTGGTTACTAATTTGTCATCCGAAATTAAACATATCTGTTTTGATCTTGATGGAACATTATTGAACTCTGCCGGAACAATCTATAAATCCACTTTGAAGACATTTGAAGATTTAAATATTGAATACAACTTACCAGAGAATGAATTTTACAATATGATTGGTATGCATTTCATTGATATTTTTGAACACTTTAAGATCAATGTGCCAAGTTTTGAAACTTTTATTAATCATTATAAAAAAATTTACTTCGATTTTATTGATGAATCCGTTTTCTACTCAGGTGTAAAAGAAGTTCTTAATTCAATTAAAGAAAATTCATATAAAATTTCTTTACTCACAACGAAAGCTCAAGATCAAACAGAGAAAATTTTAGAACATTTTAGCATTACCGAATATTTCGATTTCATAATGGGTCGAAATAACGGAATACCACATAAGCCTGATCCAACACCTTTTTTGATGATATGTAATAATTTGAAAACAAAACCAGAAGATAGTTTAATTGTAGGCGATACTGAATTAGATATTTTATGCGGAAAAAATGCTAATGCAAAAACTGTAGCAGTTACTTATGGTTATCGCTCTGTCGAAAAACTAAAAGAATTTTCTCCTGATTTTATAATAGATGATTTACGGAAGTTGAAAAACAT
>JANWVQ010000117.1 GCA_025056745.1 Ignavibacterium sp. | reverse complement strand
ATATCATATTTTCACTGATTAGCAACAGCAGAGCGATTGAAAGTAATATTTTCCTCATAATGACCTCCTTAAAAGTTTATTAAATATTGTAAACTTCCTGTCAATTCATTAAAGTTTGGAGATAGCGGATCAGATGAACTGAAATTGTTATTCGTTACATAAAAACTGAAATTACCAAACTTATTTAAATTATAGTTAGCTCTAAGTCCAGTTATGAAGAACCCATTAGATTTGATTGCTTTTGTTATACTATAACCAAGATTTAGAGATAAAGTGAGTTTGTTACTAAAGAATTGATGTCCTACTACTTCATTTATTGAAATTATCTTAACATTAAAATTTGAAAGACTAACGTTACTATATAAAAAGCTTGTATTTAAGTTAAAAGTAGATGGAAAGAAAATTGAATGAATGAAATTAATTGTGTTTGTTTTATTAAAAACTTTTCCAGAGTAAAATGGACTTGAATCTTCAGAGCTTTGGTGAGAGTAATTTAACGAGACATTATTCATACCATTAAATGCTTGAAAGCTAAATCTTGGAGATATAGATATCATATTAAGCACATTTGAGATCTTTAATGAATCAGCATATTGTCTTGCTCTGATTTGATTATTACTGTATTGAAGATTGATTCCAAAGATTTGAGATATCTGATAGTCAGCATTGAACATTCCAAGGAAGCGGTTGGTATTTGATAATTTGTTGTTTCTTACATTATTTTTTCTTATACCAATTGATCCACGAAAGTTTAACTTATTTTCTAAAAGTCTTAGAGATGGATCTACTGTAAATTCCAATAAATCATTTTGAAGTTGAGTAAATCCTGCTGTATAAAATCCAGGTCCAACCCATTTTGTACCTAATCGTAAAGACCAGAATGTTTGTGGATTTATATCAATGTTGAACCTTGCTGCAGCATCGATTTGAGAAGATATTCTTGGTGTGAACAAATATTTTGGAAGCTTTATCTCTTCAATTTTTCTTGCAGTTATATCAGAAGAAAATAATGACGCAGCAACTTCACCAGTGATAAATAGTGGTTGAATTATCCTCAACCCAAAAGATGCAGAGCCAACTAAATTTTCTATTGGTCTTTCAGAAAAACTAATTGGATTTATCGAATTAGAGTCATCAATCGCTTTTATAAAATTAAAATTCAGGAATGCTTTTGATTCATTTCCATAACCAATCATAAAAGCATAAACATTCTGCTTATATATACCACCAAAAGAACGAAGTGAATCTGGTTCCTTTGCAACTCTACTTCTACCAATATATGCCTTTAATCTGAAATTGCCCGGAGTTAATTCAATTCCTCCTCCAAATAGTTTTATATCACCGAAAGTAAAATCAGAGAGGTTAGAGTAGAAATAACCACCGTGTAATCTCAACCAATTAGAAATTCTTGGTGATACTCCAAATTGATTGAATGGCTGCAGAAATCTCGAATCTTGATTAGATAAATAAAGTTCAAATGGGATATCTATTTGTTTAAATAGAGTAAAGTTTGTTCTTAAAATCAATCTCTGCTGATTCTTTGGCTGTCTAGCTTGTATTCCTTTAACTGAATACAAATCTGATGATAAACTTAGTGAACCTCTGAAATTGAAGTAATCACTTTCATCCGTTTGAGCAAAACTTGGGATAGCAAAAGTTATAAAGACGGTTGCGAAGTTTAATAATGCTAATCTTAACGATGAGATGTAATTTGTTTTACTCATAATATAACTCGCGTTTTATTTTGGATTAGTTATTTTGC
>JANWVQ010000088.1 GCA_025056745.1 Ignavibacterium sp. | reverse complement strand
TTCATCAAAAAACTAAAAGCATTTGATTTAGTTGCAGTAGTTTTCTATTTAATTCTTTCTACTTTGCACATTATTTACGCTGAAAGAATTGAATATTCTATCTACTGGTTGATGATAAATGTTTTCATTATACTTTTTGCTTTTGGTGTTTCATATTTAGAAGCAATCACAAGCGAATCAAATCATAGCTCGAATAAAATAATAAGCTTAATTCATTATTGGTACATTGCTCCACTTATCCTGCTGACTTTCAAGCAACTATGGTATATGGTAAAGCCAATTCGACAGATTGATTATGATTATCTTTTTATTGAAATTGACAGATGGATGTTTGGTACTGATTCAACACATTTTTTATATCAGTTTGCTCATCCGGTTTTGACTGAGATTTTACAAATCACATACAACTCATTTTATCTTCTTCCAATAATTCTTGGTTTATCTTTATTGAAAGAGAAAAAATTACTCGCTTTGGATTTTGCAGTTTTCTCTGTGATATATGGTTTCTTTCTTTCATATTTGGGATATTTTACTTTACCTGGAATCGGTCCTCGATTCACGTTGCACAATTTTGAAACTTTGAATGAAGATCTGCCTGGATTGTTTATAACAAACTTTTTAAGAGAAATTGTGAATACAGGAGAAAGTATTCCATCTGGGACACCTAATCCTGCAGAGGTTGTTCAAAGAGATGTGTTTCCAAGCGGACATACAATGATAACTTTAATCGTTATGTATCTTTCTGTAAAACTAAAATCGAAAACGAAATATTTTATTTTACCAACCGGAACTCTTTTGATATTTGCGACAGTTTATTTGTGGTATCATTATGTGATAGATTTAATTGGTGGAGCAATATTTATGATTTTTTCAATGTGGAGTGGTTATTACATCTTTAATTGGTGGCAGAGAAAAATTGGTAAAGAAGAATTTGAATTTAGTAAGTCTTAAAACTAAGATTGATTGGCTGAATTATAGATTGATTGAAATAAATTTAATCAACTTTGCGTCTTTGCGAGAAACAATTTAAAAACTTCAAATGACTTTTGATAAAAAAAACAAAGTAAAAAACATCTTCGATGACATATCCGGCAAGTATGATTTACTCAATCATCTTCTGAGTTTTGGAATTGATAAAAGATGGCGAAGAAAGGCTCTCAAACTTACCGGATTAAATAAAAACTCTTTTCTTCTTGACGTTGCTTGTGGTACTGGTGATGTTGCTATTGAAGCTAAGAAGCTTGGTGTAGAAAAAATTGTTGGCGCTGATTTTTCACATAATATGCTTTCTTTATTCAACAATAAAAGTAAATGGATTATTGGCAACAATGTTCAAATGGTTGCTGAGCAAATGCCTTTCAAGGACAATTCATTCACAAATATCACAGTTGCATTCGGAGTCAGAAATTTTTATGATATTCAGGAGGGATTCAACTCTTTTTACAGAGTATTAAAATCAGGTGGCAAAGCAACCATAATTGAATTCAGTTTGCCTAAGAATAAATTTTTTGCTTCATTGTATAAATTTTATTTCAAAAAGGTTCTACCCATAATTGGCGGAATAATTTCCGGAAACAAATCTGCTTATACATATTTACCCAACTCTGTTGAAGAGTTTGATGAAAAAATTAATCTTGAAGTTCTGCTGAAGAATTCTGGCTTCAAGAAAATTGAAAAACACTTTTTGACATTTGGTATAGTTCAAGTCGTAATTGCAGAGAAGTAATTAAGGAATATAGTAAGTTGATAATTCCTCAAGAATAATTTCTGACGGATATGTGAAAGTAGTGCCTTTGACAATATTCGTTACTGCAGATTGACCATCCCACTTAATAAATCCAAGTCCGACAGCGAAATGAGCAATGACTGTTTGTCTTTCAACTTGACCTTCAGGACTTAATTGAATATCCAAATTATATTCAATCTTATAAACGTTAAATGTTTTAGTAGAATTTGTTGACACGAAATCCATCTTATATGAATCAACAACTTTTGCATAAGTTTTTATTGGAGAGAAAACAGGAATTCCCGCAATTTTAACATCCACCTGATAAACAGGCCAAGTCTGATTTAATGAAAGAGGGAAAAATAATGCACGCGATTCAGTATCGATTGCAAGGAGATTTCTTAAAGTGTCTGGAACTAATTGAGAAAAGCCTGTAGTATCAATAAAATAGAATACACCACTTGATGTTTTGCGAAAGTAAGTTGTATCAACTAAAACAGTTCCTTGATAAAGTATTGAGTCAATCTGTGGCTGATAGATTACTGACCTATCCAAGAATTGTTTACTAACTGATTGAGAAATAATTCGCGATTTTCTTATTCCGTTGATTGGATTTGAAATTCCGAATTTAACATTATAACTGTAACTCGTTCCTGCTTTTGATGGAAAATTTTCAATATCTTCAACAGGTGGAGTGGTGGTTTGATTTTCTTTACAACTTATAAATAAAATCGTGGCAAAGACAACTAAAACAAAAATTCTTTTCATAATTCGTTAACTAATTTTTTATAAAGTTTTTTAAATGCAATTGAACGATGACTAATTTTATTTTTTTCTTCTAAAGAGAGCTCTCCAAAAGTTTTATCATATCCATTAGGAATAAATAAAGGATCATAACCAAATCCATTATTTCCTCGTGGTTCGGTAATTATTCTACCTTGAACTTCACCATAAGCATTTATGAATTTTTCACCGTCGAAGTAACTTGCAACACAGACAAACTTTGCCCGATGTGGTTCAGGGAATCTTTCAATTGCTTTGATGAGTTTTTGATTATTAAGAAAATCATTCGCATTTTCACCAGCGTATCTCGCAGAGTAAATTCCAGGCTCACCATTCAACTGTTCAACAACAAGTCCTGAATCATCTCCGATTGATGGAATTTTATATTCATTATAGCAAGCTTGAGCTTTTAGTTGAGCATTCTCTTCAAAAGTTTTTCCGACTTCTTCAACATCAGGTGAATTATCGAAATCAATAAATGAAAGTATTTCAAAATTCAAATCTTTGAAAATCTCTTTGATGTCGTTGAGTTTGCCTTTATTCTTCGTTGCGATAATTATCTTTTTCAAGTTAAACTCTACTTAATAATTTTTTTAATTCTGATTTTGCATTGATTGTTATTTCTTTTTCATCATACACTAACGAATGATAATCCTTCACTAACCATTTACCTTCAACAATTACAGAGTGAACGTTATGATTTTCACTTGAATAAACTATATCAGAATAAATGCTTTTCTCATCTTCAACATAAGAATTAAAAGGAGAGTTCAGATTGATTAAAACCAAGTCAGCTTTTTTCCCAACCTCGATACTTCCGATTTCATTTTCAAGATGAAGTGCTTTTGCACCTTCGATTGTTGCAAGTTTGAAAACTGTTTTTGCATTCATAGATTCAGCACCGTGAATTGGTTTTTGAATCATTGCAGCTAATCTCATTTCCATTAAAGCGCTGAGGTTATTATTACAAGGAGCACCATCAGCACCAAGAGAGACTGAGATTCCTTCTTTCAAATAGCGTGGAATATTTGCAATACCAGATGCAAGTTTCAGATTTGATGATGGACAATGAGCAACTCTCATTTTAGTCTCTTTCATAATCTGAATTTCATTTTCACTTGTATGAATGCAATGAGCAAATACTGAGTGGTCATCAATCGTTTTAATTGATTGAAAATATTCGATGTTTTCTTTTCCAAATCTTTTTCTGACTTCAGCAATTTCGTTTTTATTTTCGGATGAATGAGTATGATAAACAGAGCCTTCAAAATCACTTTTCATTTCAAATGATTCTTTTAATAATTCTTCAGAGCAAGAAAGAACGAATCTTGGTGCAAATCCGAATTTAACTCTTCCATCAGCTTTGTTATGAAAATCTTTTGCAAGATTATAAGTATAATCAACTTGTTCTTTTGTTGTTGATTTGAATTGAGGGAATAAATCATTCTGGTCAATCAGACAATTTCCTGCAAATGCTCTTATTCCTGAATTGATTAACTCTTCGAAAATCACTTCCTGATAACGCAATGTTCCCATATCAAGTATTGTCGTAGTTCCACCTCTAAGAAGTTCATTTATCCCAACTTTTACAGATGCAAGCAATGAATTTTTATTATGAGCATTTTCATAAGGGAAAATTCTGTGTTGAAGCCAATCAAGAAGTTGCAAATCATCTGCAAGTCCTCTGAATAAAGTTTGACAAAGATGAATATGTGTTTGAACAAAACCTGGAATTAAAGTTAGTTCAGAATATTCAAATATTTCTCCCGTGTAATTTTCTTTGTCGAAATTTTTCAAATTGAAGATAGCTTTTATCTTTCCGTTTTCAATTTCCACAGCGTGGTTTGTGAGAATTGTGTCTTTTGAATCATTTGTAACAATAAATTTCGGAATGATTATGTATTTCATCTTCTGTATCGATTTTTTTTTAATTTCAGTTTCGCGCAAAGACGCAATGAAGATTTAATAAGTTAAACATTCAATCATCCAATCATTCAATCATCCAATCACTCTTCATTCAATCATTCACTCAATTTTCTGCTTTGAATTCTCTTCAAATATTTTTTCCATCATTTCAAATGCATATCTTAAGTGTGGAATTACAATTGAACCACCCACTATCAAGGCTATATTGAAGGTTTCAAATAATTCTTCTTTTGTTGCACCTTCCTGAATTGAACGGTCAATATGATAAAAAATGCAATCATTACAACGCAAAACCATTGAGGCAACTAGTCCCATTAGTTCTTTGGTTTTTGCTGGCAATGCGCCGTCGAGATAAGCCTTATTATCAAGTGCAAAAAATTTATTAAAATCTTTGAAACCTGAATTGAGAATTTTTTCGTTCATCTCAGTTCGGTAAAGTCTAGTTTCACTTGTTGTTTTTTTCATATCCATTCCTTATTGTTAAAAATTTAATGGAATGCTGATAATATTGATAAAACAGATTTTCACGGATTTAAATCTGTCCAATCAGCGTCATTAGTGTTCTATTCTTATTTCAAAGTTCATCTAAAAATTTGTTTTTCTCTGGATCATAAGAAACCTCAAGTTCACGGGCTGGGATTTCTGATTCATCATTTTCCCAGTCGTATTTTTTTGTCGGATCAGATTTTCTGAAAACAAAAGATGCTATCATTCCTGAAACTGCTCCGAATAAATGTGATTCCCAACTAATTCCTTCTAAGCCCGGCAAGATTCCCCAAACTAATCCACCATAAAGAAAAACAACAATCAAAGAAAGCGTTACAGATCTTGTATCTCGTCTGAATAAACCATTAAAGAAAAAATAAGAAACAAAAGCATATACAATTCCACTTGCCCCAATGTGGTAAACTTCTCTGGCAAATAACCAAACTAAAATACCTGTGCAAAGATAAACGAACGCAAAAACTTTATAAGCTGATTGTGGATAGAAGTAAAATATTCCGAAACCCAGCAAAACTAAAGGAAAAGAATTCGAAATCAGATGAGAAAAATCTGAATGAATTAAAGGTGAAGTAAAAATCCCAAGCAACCCTTGTAAGTGACGAGGCAAGATACCTAAACTATATAGGGGAATATTCAATATTTCAGATGTTAAGTGAATTATCCAAATCGTTAAAGGAAAAGTTAATGGAATTAAAAATCTTTTAGCCAATAATTTTAACCTTAAATATTTATCATAAAAAAAGTTTCTTTTCTTATCGCTAAAATAAAACTTCAGATTATAATCAACGGAATTTTTATTTGATAACGTTATGGTTTATTTATTTTAGAACTGATAAACAAAAGAAATTATAAATGTTAGAATTTATCATACTATTTTTTGTTGGAGTTATTTCATCATTCATTAATGTTAATGCTGGTGGTGGCTCCTCTCTTACTTTACCTGCATTAATTTTTCTTGGTTTAGACGCATCGGTTGCAAATGGCACAAATCGTATTGCAATAATTTTTCAAAATGTTTCAGCTATTTATTCATTCAAGAAAGAAAATTATTATGAATTAAAGAATAGTATGATACTTTCTTTGTTAAGTTTACCCGGTGCTTTGGCAGGTGCAATTTTTGCGATTAAAATTTCAAATGAAATGTTTGAAAAAGTTCTTGCTGTGATAATGATTCTTATAATTGTTACAATGATTCTTCCTCAAAAACGTGAAAAAGATGTAACCGAATCATATAAAGTTGATTGGAAAGTAACTATATCAATGCTTGCAATAGGATTTTATGGTGGATTTATTCAGGTCGGAGTTGGATTTTTGATAATGGCTTTGCTCCATAATCTATTGAAACTTGATTTAATTCGAGTGAATATGCACAAAGTATTCGTCGTTTTCATTTTTACAATTCCTACTTTGTTTGTTTTTATTCTCTCAGGTAATGTGAATTGGCATTATGGATTAATTTTAGCTGTCGGAAATATTTTAGGTGGTTGGTGGGGTGCTAAAATGTCAGTTAAAAAAGGCGAAAAATTTATTAAAGCTGTGTTGATAGTTGCAATTTTAATAATGGCTATAAAACTTTTGGATATTATTTAAGCCAAACTATGCATTAGAAGATAAAATGTGTTAGCACCTATCCATACATTTATCCAAAAACTTTCTACTATTTGAACTGATAAATATCATCGATTTGAATCCGACTTTTGGAAAGGTAATTTCTATATAAATTCCATTATACATTTTCTATCTATAAGTTCCTTAATAATTCTTAATTCACTATAATCTGTCACTGTTTTTTTTCAAATTTATTTCTAATGCTTCACATTTTTTTTGTCCTGTTTTTCAAAAAATTTATTGATTTATAATCTTTTATAACTAACTACTTTAAGCTATTGGATTGTTTGGGTTAAATTTTCTTTATTCTTACAATTGAAACTCTAATTGTCTGCAATTATATATAGTTGAATTTTAAGGGCTTCAATTTTTTGAGCGTTCTAACATTTTTATTTGACATAATTGATAAAAGAAAATTAAAATTATTTTATATTCATTTAGAAAAACAACTTTAGTATTTAATAATTTTAAGAAAAAGAGACGAATTTGCAGGATTGACACAGCTTACCAAGAGATGAAGGAATTTTTCAGCAAATCGAAGAAGAAATCAACCCAAAACCCACAATCTTAGTAAAATCCTAAAAATGTATAGAAAAACATACATTTTTAATCTCCGGAGATTAAAATTCAATCTCCGGAGACTAATTTTTAATCTCCCGACACTAATTTTCAATCTCCGGAGACCAAATTTCAATCTCCGGAGACTAAAATTCGATCTCCCGAGACTAAAATTTAATCTCCTGACATTAATTTTTAATCTCCGGAGACTAATTTTTAATCTCCCGAGACTGATTTTCAATCTCCGAAGATTAAATTTTTTATCTTCTGGCAATAATTTTTAATCTCACTTAGGCAGATTTTTAATTTCGATATTTCGAAAGTCACTGTGGAAAATCAATTTTAATAGCAGTGGAAATGATTTTCATTTAA
>JANWVQ010000086.1 GCA_025056745.1 Ignavibacterium sp. | reverse complement strand
CCATCTACTTTTAACTTAAATACAAGCTTTTTATATAGTAACGTTAGTCTCTCAAATTTTAATGTTAAGATAATTTCAATTAATGAAGTAATAGGACATCAATTCTTTAGCAACAAACTCACTTTGTCTCTAAATCTTGGTTATAGTATAACAAAAGCAGTCAGATCTAATGGTTTTTTCATAACCGGACTTAGAGCTAATTACAGTTTAAACAAATTTGGCAACTTCAGTTTTTATTTAACAAATAACAATTTTAATTCATCTGATCCGCTTGCTCCAAACTTTAATGAATTGACAGGAAGCTTACAATATTTAATAAACTTTTAAGGAGGTCATTATGAGGAAAATATTACTTTCAATCGCTCTGCTGTTGCTAATCAGTGAAAATATGATATCACAGATTAACAATAGCTTAATTGTTAGGACACCAGTTCCTTACAGATTTTCAAGATTGGTGGAAGATCCATCAATTATTCAACTATTTGTTGTCAATACCTCTGGTCAGGAGGTAAGAAACTTTAAAGTATCATTTAATCTTTTCGGGCCTGATGGAAGTTCTGTTGCAGGAACAAAGGACTTTCATCCACGAATGAATAAATTTACTTTGGCACCAGGTCAATCGAGATATATAACAGGACCGGAAGTTTTAGATCCTGATGCTATCGAATATGATCAATCGATTTATAGTTCCGTACTTTCTTCAAATATGTTACCCGAGGGAAGTTATTTACTATGTGTTAGTTTAATAGACTCAGCTGGAATTCAAATTGGTAATCCGCCACAGATATGTCAAACAATTACAATTTATCATCCACAACCCCCTGAATTAGTAAGTCCCTTTAACGAAGAAAATTTATTGAATAACTTACCGCAGTTTACTTGGAGTCCTGTTGTCGGGGCAGATCCATCTGTAATAATTGACTACAGATTAAAGATAGTAAAAGTTTTTCCAGGTCAAACCCCAAGAACAGCAATTGATAATAATATTCCAATTTTAGATAAAATTGTAACTAACACAACATATCAATACTTACCTTCAGATGTTGTTTTGAGTGGTTATCCTGATATAGTTGGATATGCTTGGCAGGTTCAGGCAATTGATAGATTAACACAACAGCCTGCAGCAACAAGAGAAGGTAAAAGTGAAGTATTTATGTTCTATCCACCTGAGGAACAACCAAGCAGTATAACTTTAATTTCACCATCAGATAATTCTGATTTTAGCCCATCTGATGGAACATTTACTTTTGCTTGGTATCAGCAGATAAATACACAATATGAGTTTCTCGGTTTGAAAATAGTTGAAGTAGGATTTGGACAAACTCCTAGTAATGCTATCTCGGGAAATAATCCAGTTTTCTTTAAAACAGACATAATTAAAACCGCTACAAGTTATACCATAAATCAAAATGAGAATGTCTTTGAGGATGGTAAAAAATATGCTTGGCAGGTTTATGCTCTAAATCCAGGACAAAATGCTCCAGTTGTATCAAGTGAGATTTGGACTTTTACTGTAGATTTACAAGCAGGTAATAAAATCAAATTATTAATGCCTCAGAATAATGCTGTTTTAAAATTAGATAGTATTCAAAATGTATATTACTTTACTTGGGATCCATCTCAAATTACACAACCAACTTCTAATTTATCAATAAAAATAGTGCCTCTGGAAAACGGACAAGATCCGTCGGTTGCTATTGATAATAATGATCCTGTTTATAATAAAAATAATCTTCCACCATTAACATCCAATATTACAATTTCTAAAGACGAAGGGGTCTTTGGTAATGGATTGTATGCTTGGCAAGTAAAAGCAATAAATAATAATCAAGTCGTTGCTGAAAGTAATATTTGGGTATTCTCAGTAAATACTCCTCCAGAAAATCTTGAAAACTTAAAGGAATTTTTTGCTCATAATTACAAGATTAGAGTACTTTCAATTACAAATCCTATGAGTAATAATTTTTCTGGACAGGGTGAAGTCATTTTATGGAATGATGGTCCTCGTTTTGGCCTTGATCTAAATGCGTTGCAATTAATTAATGTTGGTAGTGAGGCTCAACCGCTTTGGAAATTAGTTCGAGGTCAAATTTTACAACAAGTTCCATTAACTACTGTAAATTTGGATTACAGAGATCCTGGTATTCCTCAGCAAATTCCACCAAATAGTAAATATGCTAATTCAAAAGCCACAATGGATATTAATAGTCTAAAGTTTACACCAAATTCAAATTCTGTAAATGGAATTATCAAGCTTAAAACACCATTTTTAGATAGAGCGACAAATGACAATATCACTTTACAGTCTTCTGAATCTTCGTTTAGAGTTCATCCACAAACTAAAATTGATAGTGGATCAGTAAAATTATCTGCAGGTATAAATTCAACTTTACTTGACCCACAAGATTTTGGATATGAATTAAATCAGGAAAGTGAGTTTGAAGTAACAAAAAATAAATTAGTGTTGAAACTTAGTGGAAAGGCAAAACTTCCACCAAATGTTAAAGACAAAGCTGGTAATCAAATCATTGCTTCTTTCAATAATGTTGGTGGATTTAAGTTTGAATTTAGCTTCAAACCTAACTCCATAAATTACTCTGTTAATCCTGATATTTGGATACAATTTGATTTAATTGATGTGGATATTTATCACGGACGATTTTTCTTGAAAGAAGGTGTTGTTGCATTTGATCAAGTTAAAAGTGGGGGATTAAATTCAATAAATCTTGACGTAAATGATAGTACTTACTTAGCTCATTTAGGTTTTAACTGTAAAATAAATGAAGATAACGCAACTTCTAAGACGGGGAAATTTAGAGGATATAAATTCAAAGTAAGTGAATTTTCTTTGATAGTTGTAAATAATAAGATTTCCAACCTGAGCAATTTATCTGGTGATATTGAAATTCCATTTATAAATCAAAATGCAAAATTTGATTTGGAAATTACATT
>JANWVQ010000055.1 GCA_025056745.1 Ignavibacterium sp. | reverse complement strand
AAAAATTGGGCGGACGCCGGAGTTGGAGAGCCGGGGCGGACTGTAAATCCGTTGGCGTGAGCCTTTGGGGGTTCGAATCCCTCGCCGCCCACAAGAAATTTACTCCCAATGGGGAGTATTTTACCATTTAAATTGTTCGTTGTTATAATTGTTCTTTTTAACTTAATAAATATTAGTAAAGGCTAAAATCGTTCTTAAAAATTATTGAAAATTTACAAGCGGGAGTAACTCAGATGGTAGAGTCATCCCACTGGGATTGGTCGCGGGTAGAAAAAAACTAAAAAGATGAAAATTTGTTCATAAAAATTGTGGGAAAATCTACAAGCGGGAGTAACTCAGATGGTAGAGTCACAGCCTTCCAAGCTGTTGGTCGCGGGTTCGAGTCCCGTCTCCCGCTCAATATTTATCAATTTCGCTGATGTAGCTCAGTTGGTAGAGCGCATCCTTGGTAAGGATGAGGTCACCGGTTCAATCCCGGTCATCAGCTCAAGTTTTAAGGAGATTAAAGTATGGCAAAAGCAAATACCAGACAAATAATAATTCTTGAAAGTACGGCAGGTACTGGTTATCGTTACACAACAACAAAAAATAAAAGAACACATCCTGGGCGTGTTGAATACAAAAAATACGACCCAATCGCAAAAAAACACGTAATATTCAAGGAGACGAAATAATACGTCAGTAGCTCAATTGGCAGAGCAGCGGTCTCCAAAACCGCAGGCTGGGGGTTCGAGTCCCTCCTGACGTGCTTAAAAATAGGTTGGTTTTATGAAAGAAAAAATAATCACTTTTTTTCAAGATGTTGTAAAAGAAATGAAGAAGGTTACTTGGCCGACTAAAGATGAACTTTTTGAATCTACTAAGATTGTTATTGTAGCTTGTTTAATTCTTTCGGCTTTTACTTACATCGTAGATATGTTGATTAATCAAGTTTTGAAAGGTATTTTTTAAGCTTATGGAATATAAATGGTATGTAGTTAGAGTTTATTCAGGTCACGAGAATAAAGTAAAGGCTCTTATTGATGCTGAATTAAAAAGTAATGAAGAGTTAAGGGCTAAAATTCAGGATGTTCTCGTACCAACTGAAAAAGTTATCGAAGTAAAAGATGGGAAAAAGCGTAGCAAAACTAAGAATTTTTTCCCAGGCTATATAATTATTAATGCTGATTTAGACAATAGAGTCAAAGAATTTATTCTGAGCACTCCCTCAGTTATGGGATTTCTTGGCACTGGCAAGAATCCAAATCCTCTACAGGCAGATGAAGTTAAAAGAATCGTTGGTAGAATTATGCAAGATGGTAGTGGTGAAAGAGTTGAAACTATTTTCAGAATCGGTGATGTGGTTAAAATAATAGATGGTCCCTTCAACAATTTTGTCGGAACTGTTGAAGAAGTTAATGAAGAAAAAATGAAAATTAAAGTTATGGTGTCAATTTTTGGTAGAAAGGCACCGGTTGAAATAGATTTTGTTCAAGCTGAATTAGAAAAATAAATACTGGGAATTAAAAAATGGCAAAGAAAATCGAAGGTTATATAAAGCTTCAAATTCCAGCTGGTAAAGCAAATCCATCCCCACCAATCGGTCCAGCTTTGGGTCAAAAAGGCGTTAATATAATGGAATTTTGTAAACAGTTTAACGCACGAACTCAGGATAAAGAAGGTTTAATTATTCCAGTTGTGATTACTGTTTACAGTGATAAATCTTTTACTTTTGTTACAAAAACTCCTCCTGCTGCAGTTTTATTACTTAAGGCGGCTAAAATTGAAAAAGGGTCTGCTGAACCAAACAAAACCAAAGTTGGTAAAGTAACAAGAGCTCAAATTGAAGAAATTGCTAAAATTAAAATGCCTGACTTAAATGCTTTCGATCTTGAGCACGCTGCAAGTATGATTGCTGGTACCGCAAGAAGTATGGGCATTACAATTGAAGATTAAATAAAAAGTTAGGTGAAATATGAAAGTTTCAAAGAGAGTTAAAAAACTTAAAGAATCAATCGACTTAAATAAAGAATATACTATCGAAGAAGCAATTAAAACATTAAAAGAAAATTCAAATGTAAAATTCGTTGAATCATTGGATTGCGCTATAAAACTTGGAGTAGATCCAAGACACGCCGACCAAATGGTTAGAGGAACGGTTAGTCTACCACACGGAACAGGCAAAGAAGTAAGAGTTTTAGTAATTGCAAAAGGTGCAAAAGCTCAAGAAGCTTTGGATGCAGGGGCAGATTACGCAGGATTTGAGGAATATTTAGAGAAAATCAAATCAGGTTGGGCTGATGTTGATGTAGTAATCGCAACACCAGATTCAATGGTTGAGTTAGGTAAGCTTGGAAAAATTCTCGGTCCCAAAGGTTTAATGCCAAATCCTAAAAGTGGCACTGTTACAATGGATGTTGCTAAAGCAGTTAAAGAGGTTAAAGCTGGTAAAATTGAGTTTAGGGTAGATAAAACCGGAATCGTTCACGCAATGTTGGGTAAACTTAATTTTGAAGTAAACCAACTAGCAGAAAATGTTCGTGCATTTATAAATACTATAATTAAACTAAAACCTTCTACTGCAAAAGGGCAGTATGTGAAAAGTTTATATTTATCGTCCACAATGGGACCAGGATTAAAAATTTCAAGGGATGAAATCCAAACTCAGCAATCAAAATAAGAAATTACGCACTCTAATAACTTAAATGCTTCTACCAATGTCCCGATAAAAAAAATTCTGAATCAGGAGAATTATGAAAAAGCACGAAAAAACTGAAATCATCAATGAAGTCAAGAAACTGATTGAAGAGTCTAACGCAGTTTATGTTGCAGATTATTCTGGTATAAACGTTGCCGAAATAACAGACTTAAGAAATCAGTTCAGAAAAGAAGGGGTGAAATATAAGGTATTTAAGAACACCTTATTCAAAATTGCAATTAACGAATCGGGCAAATATCCGAAATTAGCTGAGAATCTTGTGGGTATGTCTGGATTTGCATTTGCAATGAAAGATCCCACTGCTCCAGCAAGAATTATCAAAAAATTCAATGAAACAAATAAAAAATTCACCTTAAAAGCCTGTTACATAGAAACAGAGTATTTTACAGGTGATCAACTAGAAGCTTTAGCTAATTTACCAACTAAAGCAGATATAGTCGCTGGAATTATATCAAGTATCAATGCTCCAGCTTCAGGAATAGTAGGAAGTATCAATGCAGTATTTAGAGATTTAATTAGTGTTATTGATCAAATTTCCAAAAAAGCAGCATAATAATTAAAATCAAAGGAGAATAAAATGTCAGAAAAAATTCAAGAAATAGTTGAAAAAATTAAATCACTTTCATTATTAGAAGCAGCCGAGCTTAAAAAAGCTTTAGAAAATGAATTCGGTGTAACTGCAGCTGCTCCAGTTGTAGTAGCTGGTGGTCCAGTTGCTGGTGCAGAAGCTCCTGCGGCAGAAGAAAAAACAGAATTCGATGTTATTCTTCAATCCGCTGGTGATAAGAAAATTAACGTTATTAAAGTCGTTAGAGCTCACACTGGTCTTGGCTTGAAAGAAGCTAAAGATCTTGTCGATGGAGCACCAAAAACAGTTAAAGAAGGTGTTTCCAAAGACGAAGCAGAAAAAATCAAGAAAGAATTAGAAGAAGCAGGCGCTACAGTAACAATAAAGTAATTTTTTCTCTAAAAATTACAAAGTGATAAAGATAATTGTATCAAAATTCGATACAATTATCATTTATCGCTTTGTTTTATTTAAATGAACTTGAAATAGTAATTGTTAGGAGGTTTCCAATTGGATAGTAAAAGAATTAACTTTGGTAAAATTAATCCAGTAATTGATATGCCCGACCTTTTGGGTATTCAGCTTGATATGTTTGAGGAGTTTTTGCAGCAAAATGTACCACCCTCCAAAAGAGAAAATAAAGGATTACAGCAAGTTTTCTTGTCTAATTTCCCAATTTTAGATAACAAAGAATTATACAGACTAGATTTTGTTGAATATTACATCGATAAACCAAGATTTACTGTTCAAGAATGCCTCGAAAGAGGATTAACTTATGCTGCACCTCTAAAAGCAAAGTTAAGACTCACTCAAAAAGATCTCGATACAGGCGAATTTGTCAATGCAATTGAACAAGAAGTTTATCTTGGCAATCTTCCTTTTATGACTTTTAGAGGCACATTTGTTATTAATGGGGCAGAAAGAGTTATCGTTTCTCAATTACATAGATCTCCAGGTGTAGCATTTTCACAAGCAATACATCCAAATGGAACCCCTATTTACACCGCCCGAATTATACCTTTCAAAGGTTCGTGGGTTGAATTTGCAACTGACATCAACTATGTAATGTACGTATACATAGATCGAAGAAAGAAATTCCCCGCTACAACTTTGCTTAGAGCTTTGGGATATGAATCAGATGAGCAGATCCTCAGACTTTTTGATATGATAGAAGAAGTTAATGTCAAAAAAGTAAAACTCGAAAACTATGTCGGAAGAATGATTGGTAGTGATATTTTTGATCTTTCCACAGGCGAAATTTTCCTAACTCGTGGCGTGATTTTTAGCGAACAGGATATTGAAAGAGTCAAAGAAGCTGAAGTTGAAGTGTTAAAATTCATAAAGCAAGAAAAGAATCCTGAGCAAAATTTAATAGTCAATACATTACAAAAAGATACATCTACTTCAAGAGAAGAAGCTTTATATTCGATTTATCGTCAATTGAGAACTGGTGAAGCTCCTGACTTAGAAACTGCAATTCAATTAATTGATAAATTGTTCTTCAATGATAAAAGATATGACCTTGGTGAAGTTGGTAGGAACAGAATGAATAACAAACTTAAGTTAAATGTCCCTGAAACTACGACTGTTCTGACCAACGAGGATATCATTGCAATAATGAAATACTTGATTGATCTAAAAAATGGCGATGCTCCTGTTGATGATATTGACCATCTTGGCAATAGAAGAGTTAGAACTGTTAGTGAACAACTTTCACAACAGTTAAATGTTGGAATGGCGCGTATGGCAAGGACTATAAAAGAAAGATTGAATATGAGAGATACTGATAAATTCACGCCTCAAGACTTGGTAAATGCGAGAACAATATCAAGTGTTATTAATGCTTTCTTTGGAACAAATCAGCTATCTCAGTTTATGGATCAAACTAATCCATTAGCTGAGTTAACTCACAAAAGAAGAGTGTCGGCATTAGGTCCAGGTGGATTAACACGTGAAAGAGCTGGGTTTGAAGTTCGTGACGTTCATTACACTCACTACGGAAGATTATGTCCCATCGAAACTCCTGAAGGTCCAAATATCGGACTTATATCTTCATTGACGACTTATGCAAGAGTAAACAAATACGGTTTTCTTGAAACTCCTTATAGAAAAGTTGTTAATGGAAAAGTTACTAACGAAGTTGAATACCTATCCGCTGAAAAAGAAGATAATTTTATAATTGCTCAAGCAAATGCTCCTATTGATGAGCAAGGTAAGTTTATTAATGACAGAGTTAAATCAAGATTTAAAGGTGAATTTCCAATAGTTCAACCATCTGAAATTAACTATATGGATGTTGCACCATCACAAATTGTAAGTGCTGCTGCGGCTTTAATACCATTTTTGGAACACGATGATGCCAACAGAGCTTTAATGGGCTCTAATATGCAAAGACAAGCTGTTCCGCTAATTCAACCAGAAGCTCCCATCGTTGGAACAGGTATGGAAGCTAAAGTCGCAAAAGACTCACGTTCATTGATTTTAGCAGAAGATGATGGTGTTGTCACTTATGTTGATTCAACAAAAGTTGTTGTAAAATATGATATTAATCCAAATAGTTTTGAAGCATTAACAAGTTTTAATGAAACTCGAGAAGTGACCTATAATCTCCTCAAATTTCAAGGCACTAATCAAGAGACTTGTATAAATCAAAAACCTATAGTCAAAGAAGGTCAAAGAATTAAAAAAGGTGATGTGATTGCTGATGGTCCTGCTACCGATAAAGGTGAGCTTGCTTTAGGTAGAAATGTCCTGGTTGCCTTTATGCCGTGGCGAGGATATAATTTTGAAGATGCTATAATTATAAGCGAAAGATTAGTCAGAGATGATGTTTACACATCAATTCACATTGAAGAATTTGAATTATCGGTTAGAGAAACAAAACGTGGTGAAGAGGAGTTAACTCGTGAAATACCCAACGTTAGTGAAGAAGCTGTTAAAAATTTAGATGAAAACGGAGTGATCAGAGAAGGTGCTGTTGTTAAAGAAAATGATATTCTAATTGGAAAAATTACTCCAAAAGGAGAAACAGATCCGACTCCAGAAGAAAAGTTATTACGTGCAATCTTCGGAGATAAAGCTGGTGATGTAAAAGATGCATCTCTTAGAGCCTCACCTGGATTACGAGGCACAGTAATAAAAACAAGACTATTCAGTAGAAAGAAAAGAGACGGAGATTCTAAAAAATCCGAAAAAGCAATCTTCGAACAGCTTGAAAAAGAATACAATAACAAGTTTAAGCAACATTATAATAAACTCGTAGAAAAATTAACTCGAATTACCGAAGGACAAACTACCACCGGTATTCGTGATTTGGATGGTAGCTTAGTTCTAAGAAGTGGTTCTGTAATCAAATCAAATACTTTTTCTGATATGGATGATGTTACGAAGCTTGACTATACTGCTGAGTGGTTTGAATCCAAGAAGATAAATAATATGGTTTCCACATTGTTCAAAAATTATTTTACAATTAAATCTGATTTAGAAGAAGAATACAAAAAAGAGAAAATTAAAATTCAAAGTGGAGATGAATTACCTCCAGGAATAGTCCAACTAGCAAAAGTTTATGTTGCAAAGAAAAGGAAATTGACTGTTGGTGATAAAATGGCTGGAAGGCACGGAAACAAAGGAGTTGTCGCTAAAATTGTTCCAGTTGAAGATATGCCATTTTTAGCAGATGGTACCCCCGTTGATATAATATTAAATCCACTTGGTGTTCCATCAAGAATGAATTTAGGACAGCTCTATGAAACTGCATTGGGGTGGGTTGGTAAAAAACTCGGTGTTAAATTCGCAACTCCAATCTTTGATGGTGCAACATTAGAAGATGTCGAAAAATATCTTGAGAAAGCAGGAATTAATCCCGGTTCGAAAACAGAATTATATGACGGTAGAACTGGAGAAAAATTCCATCAAAAAGTTACCTGTGGTTACATTTATATGCTTAAACTTAGCCACCTTGTTGAAGATAAAATCCACGCAAGGTCAATTGGACCATATTCATTAATTACTCAACAACCATTAGGTGGTAAAGCTCAATTTGGTGGACAAAGATTTGGTGAAATGGAGGTTTGGGCCCTAGAAGGTTATGGAGCATCTCATATCTTACAAGAAATCCTAACAGTGAAAAGTGATGATGTCAGTGGTAGAGCTAAGGTTTATGAAGCTCTTGTTAAAGGTGAAAATCTTCCAGAACCAAATGTACCTGAAGCATTTAATGTTATGATTAAAGAATTACAAGGTCTTGGTTTAGAAGTGAAAATAAATTAATTGCTTTCTAAAGAAAAGAATTTAGGAGAAAATATAAAATGGCATTCAAACTTCAAGAAAGTGTTTTAAGAGATATAAATTCTATAACAATCTCACTTGCGAGCCCAGATGACATACTAAATCGCTCCCATGGTGAAGTCACAAAACCAGAGACTATCAACTATAGGACCTTCAGACCAGAAAAAGATGGTTTATTCTGTGAAAAAATATTTGGTCCAACGAGAGATTGGGAATGTTATTGCGGTAAATACAAAAGAATAAGATATAAAGGTATCATCTGCGATAGATGCGGTGTTGAAGTTACTCAAAAAAGTGTAAGAAGAGAAAGAATGGGGCATATTGCTCTTGCTGTCCCAATTGTTCATATATGGTTTTTCAAAACTCAACCATCAAAAATCGGTAATATTATTGGTTTGAGTCTCAAAGAACTAGAAAAAGTAATATACTACGAATCTTATCTTGTTCTAAATCCAGGACCAACTGGCTTAAAAAGACTTGATTTGATATCTGAGGAACAATACTATGAAGTTCTAAATTCTTTACCAGCAGGAAATGAAAAACTTGATGATGAAGATCCTAAGAAATTTGTCGCTAGAATTGGTGGTGATGCAATTAAAGAAATTTTAAAGAAAACTAACATTGAACAATTAGCGGCTTCATTAAGAGAGCAATTAGCTCAAGAAACTTCCCAACAAAAGAAAGCCGATTTATTAAAAAGATTAAGAGTAATTGAATCCTTTAGCGAAGAAGACAATAAAATTCCTAACAAACCTGAGTGGATGGTTTTAAGTTACATCCCTGTCATTCCGCCTGAATTAAGACCTTTGGTTCCTTTGGAAGGTGGAAGATTTGCAACAAGTGATCTTAATGATCTTTATAGAAGAGTTATAATCAGGAACAACAGACTAAAACGTCTTATCGATATCAAAGCCCCTGAAGTTATTTTGAGAAATGAGAAAAGAATGCTTCAGGAAGCAGTTGATGCATTGTTTGATAATTCAAGAAGAGGAAGTGCTGTAAGAAGTGATAGCAATCGGCCTTTGAAATCTTTAAGCGATATGCTCAAAGGAAAACAAGGAAGATTTAGACAAAATCTACTTGGAAAAAGAGTTGACTACTCGGGTCGCTCAGTTATCGTTGTTGGACCAGAATTGAAACTTCATCAATGTGGATTGCCAAAAGATATGGCAGTTGAACTATTCAAGCCTTTTATCATCCGAAAGCTCATCGAAAGAGGACATAATAAAACAGTTAAAAGCGCTCGAAAAGTTGTTGATAGAAAAGATCCGATTATTTGGGAAATCTTAGCTAAAATAATTGAAGGTCATCCAGTATTGTTGAACCGTGCTCCAACTTTGCACAGATTAGGTATTCAAGCTTTTCAACCTGTATTAATTGATGAAAAAGCTATTCAATTACACCCAATGGTCTGTACAGCATTTAATGCTGACTTTGATGGCGACCAGATGGCAGTTCACGTTCCTCTATCTTATGAAGCTCAACTTGAAGCAATTCTTTTAATGTTGAGTAGTCATAATATCCTATCTCCACAAAACGGAAGTCCGATTGTTTTACCAACTCAAGATATTATTCTTGGATGCTATTATCTTACTAAGATGAGAGAAGGTGACAAAGGTGAAGGAATGCAATTCCCTTCAATGGAAGAGGTAATTATAGCTTATGATGCAGGAGTTGTTGGATTACACGCAAAAATTAAAGTAAGAATAGATAATCAAATGGTTGAAACTACAGTAGGTAGAGTAATTTTCAACCAAATTGTTCCAAAAGAAATGGGCTTTATCAATCAACTTCTTGTTAAGAAAACTTTCAGTACGTTGATTGGTAAAATGTTTATGAAACTTGGAAATAAAGTTACTGCTAAGTTTTTAGATGACTTGAAAGACATTGGTTTCAAATATGCAACTATGGGTGGAATCTCAATTAGCTTTACAGATATGGTTGTACCAGATGAAAAAGAAAAACTGATAAGTCAAGCTAATAAAAAAGTTGAAGCCATCCTTAATGAACACGATATGGGTGTTATTACTGATGCAGAAAGATACAATAAAATAATTGACGTTTGGACTCACACAACTAACAATGTTGCGCGTGCTTTAATGGAAAAAATCAAACAGCACGATCAGGGTTTCAATTCTCTTCATATGATGGTTGACTCTGGTGCAAGAGGCTCTCAAGATCAAGTCAAGCAGCTGGCAGGTATGAGAGGCTTGATGATGAAACCTCAAAAATCATTAACTGGTCAAGCTGGTGAAATTATCGAAAACCCAATCGTTGCTAACTTTAAAGAAGGTCTCTCTGTTCTTGAATATTTTATTTCTACTCACGGAGCTAGAAAAGGACTTGCAGATACCGCATTAAAAACTGCTGATGCTGGTTATCTAACTCGACGATTAGTAGATGTAGCTCAAGATGTGATAATTACTCAAGTGGACTGTGGAACTATAAGAGGAATTCAAGTTAAAGCTCTAAAAGATGTTGAAGAAGAAAGAGAACCTTTGGCAGAGCGTATATCAGGTAGAGTTGCACAAGAAGAAATCATTGATCCAAGAACTAATGAAGTAATCGTTGAACAAGGGCAAATGATTACTGACGAAATGGCCGAGAAAATTGAAGATGCTAATATTGATACTGTTTATATTAGAACTGTTTTGACTTGTGAAGCAAGAAGAGGTGTATGTGCTAAATGCTATGGTAGAAATTTAACAACCGGAAAATTGGTAGAGGTTGGAGAAGCTGTTGGAATTATTGCAGCTCAATCAATTGGTGAACCTGGAACTCAGCTTACTCTTAGAACTTTCCACTTAGGTGGTACATCATCACGTATTGCATCACAATCACAATTGGAATCTAATGTAGAAGGTTATGTAAAATTTGAAAAAATTCAATTTGTTGAAAAGAAAGTTAAAAATCCTTTTGGTGGTCCAGATGCAGTAAGTAAAATTGTAACAGGAAGAAGGGGAATAATTGAGATTTATGATGAAAATCATCGTCAAATAAAGAAATACGATGTGCCTTATGGTGCTGAATTATTAGTAAACGAAGGAGATTTCATAAAGAAAAAACAACCTTTATTTAATCACGATCCTTACAACTCAGTAGTCCTTTCAGATGTTGGAGGAATTGTAAAATATGTTGACTTAGTTGAAGGTGTAACTCTTCAACAAGTAACGGATGAACAAACTTTACACGTTCAAAAGGTTGTCATAGAATCAAAAGATAAAACATTAACACCAAGTATTTTAATTCAAACCCCTAATGGTGATCTTAAAACATTTAATTTACCTGTGAGATCATTTATTAATGTTGATGAAGGTGAAGAAATACCAGCTGGTACCGTTCTTGCAAAAATTCCAAAACAAACTGCTAAAAGCCGAGATATTACTGGTGGTTTACCAAGAGTAACAGAGTTATTTGAAGCAAGAAGTCCACACGATCCTGCAATTGTTTCAGAAATTGAAGGAATTGTAAAATTTGGTGTTCGTAAAAAAGGGACAAGAGAAATTATTGTTACAGCTCCTGATGGCTCAGATGAGAAAAGATACAGTGTCCCTTTGCAAAAACATATTTTAGTCCAAGATGGAGATGAAATATCAGCTGGTGAAAAAATAACCGATGGACCAGTTAATCCTCACGACATACTTGCCATAAAAGGAACTAACGCAGTTCAGGAATATTTGGTTAATGAAATTCAGGAAGTTTATCGCCTACAAGGTGTTAAAATTAATGATAAACATATTGAAGTTATCGTAAGACAAATGCTTCAAAAAGTTAAGGTTGTTAGCTCGGGTGATACAAAACTTTTAGAGGAAGAACTAGTTGATAAAGCAAAATTCGCAGAAGAAAATGAAAGAATTTCAAATATGTATTATGTTGTTGATAAAGGCGATTCAAAATTAAAAAATGGCCAGTTAGTCCCTAAATTCAAAATTAGAGAAATTAATGCCGAACTTAAAAGAAAAGGTAAAAAAGAGGTTGTAATCCGAGAAACAGAACCTGCAACTTTTGAAAATGTTCTTTTAGGAATTACAACTGCTGCATTATCTACAGAAAGTTGGTTATCAGCTGCATCCTTCCAGGAAACTACAAAAGTTTTAGCAAACGCTGCTGTCGAAGCCAAAACCGATTACTTGAATGGGCTGAAAGAAAATATTGTTATGGGTCAACTTATTCCTGCTGGAACAGGACTCAAGAAATACAGAAATATAATCTTGGAAGAAACTACACAACCTGAAGTAATAGAAAAGAAGGATGTTAGTTAGAAATTATTAAAAAAAGTTCAAAGTTTTCTTGACTGATAATAACTTTAAAGATATATTTGAAGTCTGAATTTTTACAAAATTTTAAGAGGTATTTGTGCCGACTATAAATCAGTTGGTAAGAAAAGGTAGAGTTAGAATAATTGGGAAAAGTAAAGCACCTGCTTTAGAATCTTGTCCACAAAAAAGAGGTGTTTGCACAAGAGTTTACACCACAACACCCAAAAAGCCTAACTCTGCTTTAAGAAAGGTTGCAAGAGTTAGATTAACAAACAATATCGAAGTAACAGCTTATATTCCTGGTGAAGGACATAATTTACAGGAACACTCCCTTGTAATGATTCGTGGCGGAAGAGTTAAAGACTTACCAGGAGTAAGATATCACATCATCCGTGGTACTCTCGATACAAGCGGAGTCCAAGACAGAAAAAAGGGTCGTTCTAAATACGGTGCTAAAAAACCAAAAGCTAAATAATTATGAGAAAAAGAAGAGCAGAAAAAAGATATATTAAGCCAGATCCTCAATACAATGATGTTCTCGTTGCTAAGTTTATAAATTGCATAATGCTCGAAGGTAAAAAGTCAGTAGCGAGAAAAATTGTATATGATGCATTTAAAATAATTGAAGATAGAACTAAAAAATCTGGCCTAGAAACATTCAAAAAAGCATTATCAAATGTTGCGCCTTTAATTGAGGTTAGAAGTAGAAGAGTTGGGGGAGCTACTTATCAAGTTCCTACAGAAGTAAGACCTGAAAGGCGAACAGCTTTAGCTATGCGTTGGATAAAAACCTATGCTCGTGCTCGAGGAGAAAAATCAATGGCAGCACGTCTCGCAGCTGAGTTAATAGCTGCTTCTAATAATGAAGGTAACTCAGTTAAAAAGAAAGAAGATACCCATAAAATGGCTGAAGCCAATAAAGCTTTTGCACATTTCAAATGGTAAGGTGATTGATGTCAGGAATTCATAACATAGAGAAAGTTCGAAATATCGGTATAATGGCGCATATTGATGCGGGTAAGACTACTACGACCGAAAGAATTTTATACTACACCGGTAAAACACATAGATTAGGTGAAGTTCACGATGGCGCAGCTACTATGGATTGGATGGAGCAAGAAAAAGAAAGAGGAATTACGATTACTAGTGCTGCTACGACTTGTTATTGGAATGGACATCAAATAAATATTATAGACACTCCCGGTCACGTTGATTTCACTGTTGAAGTTGAAAGATCTTTAAGAGTTTTGGATGGAGCTGTAGCTCTATTTTGTGCCGTTGGAGGTGTTGAGCCACAATCAGAAACAGTCTGGAGACAAGCTGATAAATATGGAGTGCCGAGGATTGCATTTGTTAACAAAATGGACAGAATAGGAGCAGACTTTTTCAACGCCATCCAAATGATGAGGGATAGGTTGGGTGCAAATGCAATCCCAATCAACCTTCCAATTGGTGAAGGTGATATGTTCTCTGGTGTAATTGATTTAATTAAATTCAATGCTAGAATGTATCACGAAGAAAGTTTGGGTACAACCTATGATGAAATTGATATTCCTAAAGATTTGCTTGAGATAGCTAATAAGTATAGAACACAAATGTTGGAAGCTGTTTCTGATGTAGATGACACTTTGTTAGAAAAATACTTAGAAGGAAAAGAGATCTCTCCAGAAGAAATTACTGCTGTTTTAAGAAGAGCAACTATAGAATTAAAAATTATTCCGGTTCTTTGTGGTTCTGCCTTCAAAAATAAAGGTATTCAAAAACTTTTAGATGCTGTAGTAGACTTTTTGCCATCCCCCGCTGATTTAGCTGAAATAGAAGCTCATCATCCAGGGCTTAATGATGTTGTAAAAAGGAAAATCAGTGTTGATGAGAAATTTACTGCTTTGGCATTTAAGATAATGAATGATCCTTTCGTTGGTAAATTAACGTTTTTTAGGGTATATTCTGGAAAGCTCACAAGTGGATCCTATGTTTACAACTCCGTTTCAGGTAAAAAGGAAAGGATTAGCAGGCTTTTACAAATGCACGCAAATCATAGGGAAGAAATTCCAGAGGTTAGAGCCGGTGATATTGCTGCTGCAGTTGGTTTGAAATTTACAAAAACTGGCGATACCTTATGTACTGAAAACGATCCAATCATTTTAGAAAGAATGTCCTTCCCAGAGCCTGTTATTCAAATTGCAATTGAACCAAAAACCAAAGCTGATCAAGATAAATTATCGGATGCTCTTTCGAAATTGTCAGATGAAGATCCAACTTTTAAAGTTAAAGTAGATGAAGAAACTGGTCAGACTCTTATTAGTGGTATGGGTGAGTTGCACTTAGAAATTATTGTTGATAGAATGAAACGCGAGTTCAAGGTTGAAGCTAATGTAGGAAAACCACAAGTAGCATATAGGGAAACTATTACATCGACTGTCCAAGCCGAAGGTAAATTTATTAAACAATCAGGTGGACGTGGTAAATATGGTCACGTTTGGATAGAAATTTCTCCGAATGAACCAGGTAAAGGTTATGAATTTATTAATGCAATTGTGGGTGGAGTTATACCAAAAGAATATATTCCGGCAGTTTCTCAAGGAATTCAGGATGCAATGAA
>JANWVQ010000049.1 GCA_025056745.1 Ignavibacterium sp. | reverse complement strand
AAATAAAATATTCGAGCCCCATAATTCAAACAAATTTAGAAAAACAAAAAGATAAAGCTGTTGACCAGTTTTTATCACTTCTATCAAAGAAAGAAATATCAAAAATTCAGGAAAACATTTTTAATTATGACTACGATGATTTCATAAATTTTATAGATAAGATCATTTCAAATGAAAATTACGAAAGCTCACTTCATTCTTTTGAAGAATTAATTAAATATTACAATATTGATCAATCATCAAAAGAGATGAAAGTATTAAAAAATGCTATTAAAGATTTCTATGGAAAGAAATAATGTTTATAGATTATGCAAAAATAACAGTCAGGTCTGGTAAAGGAGGAGATGGAGCAGTTGCATTTCGAAGAGAAAAATATGTCCCAAAAGGAGGGCCAGCAGGAGGAAATGGCGGAGATGGTGGAAACATTTACATCGTAGCAGATAAAAACATTAATACACTTCTCGACTTTAAGTATAAAAAAATTTTCGTTGCCCAAAATGGTGAAAGAGGTGGTTCATCATTAAAAGACGGTAAAAGTGGAGAAGATGTTTTTATCAAAGTACCTGTTGGCACAGTGATTAAATCAGAAGAAACTGATGAAATTTTATTTGATTTAATCAAAGATGGACAGACTGTTCTTGTAGCAAAAGGTGGAAAAGGTGGGCGTGGCAATGCAAATTTTGCAACTCCAACAAGACAGACTCCTCGTTTTGCAGAAAAGGGTAGAGAAGGAGAAGAAAAAAAATTAATTCTTGAGCTAAAATTAATCGCCGATGTTGGATTAGTAGGTTTTCCTAATGCTGGCAAATCAACTTTAATATCAAGAATCTCAGCCGCAAGACCTAAAATTGCAGATTATCCATTCACTACTTTAGAGCCTGTTCTTGGAATAGTAAAATTCAAAGACCATCATAGTTTTACCGTGGCAGATATTCCGGGAATTATTGAAGGTGCTCATCAAGGGAAAGGATTAGGACTTAAATTTTTAAGGCACATCGAACGAACAAGAATTATTCTTTTTTTAATTGACATAACCTCTGAAGATTATAAAAAGGACTTCAAAGTTTTATATAATGAATTAAAGAGCTATAGTCCAAAACTTGTAGAGAAAAAAATGTTATTATCTCTATCAAAAGCTGATTTAGTTAGTGAAAAAGTCATTGAAAAGTTTTCAAATTCGAAAATAAAAAATATTCAGGGTCCTCCGATAATTTTCTCAGCAGTATCTGGTTATGGAATTGATAATCTATTAGAAACTCTCTGGAAAGAATTATCATCAAATAATTACACTCATTCAGATTTGAAATGACAGTCTGTGCAAAGTTGATCATTTACATTGGCTCCGAAATCAACTGGATGTTTAAATTCTAATCCATCCAAAGATGTCAACTTCTTGCCATCAGGTAATTCCTGAGATATGATTAAGTGACAACTATTACAATCTTTCGATATTACTTTTCCATCCTCACTAAAATGCTTTCCATCGTGGCATCTAAAGCAACCTGGAGTGTAAGTGTGAGCAATATTATCTGGGAATTTTTTCCAATTTGCCTGCATATAAGTAAAATAATTTCTGTTATAAATCTGCTGAGCTGATAGAATCGCATTCTCAATATCGATTTTCCTTGATTTATAAATTTCAGGATAGTTGATTTTATAAAAATCATCAATGATAAATCTAATACTATCCAATCCAATTCTTTTTTGTGAATAATTTTTTTCTAAAGCTTCTACAATTAAACTTTTGATGTAGGGAAGATTCTCGCTAATCTTTTGATTTGCCATAAAGAAATTTGTCATTTTATCTGGTTGATGGAAAATATGAGACGGTCTATTATGACAGTCAATACAATCCATCAATCGAAAATTCTCTTTTGGAAAATTATTTTCATTTAAGCTGAAGTCTTTGGTTTTGTAAATTGTTTCTTTACCATTTTCATCAATCACTTTTACCCAAGGAATCTCTAAACGCCTTTCATCAGTATGTAAGTAATATACTTTATTTTTAACATTCATATGCCAATGAATACCACTGCCTTTTCCGTGAATGTTACTGCCTCCGCCAATTTTAATTAACATTGAAATTTTACTTTTAGTATTTCTTTCATCGGAAAGATAGTAGGTGTAATCAACTTTCTTCTCACTGAAAAAGTGCGATGGATAATGACACTGTTCACAAGTCCCTTCGGCAGGCCTTAATTCTTTAACTGGTGTAGGTATTGGTTTCGAATATTTGTTGAATATAGTTGAATAAACCTGATAAGCGCCAGATAATTTAGATTTAACATACCAATTTGCACCTGAACCGATATGACATTGAACGCAACCAACCCTTGAATGGGGTGAATCTAAGTAAGCAACATATTCAGGTTCCATTACTTTATGGCAAACTAAACCACAGAAAGCATCTGTCTCTGTATATTCATAAGCTCTATAGCTTCCGAAAGCAGATAATATCAAAAAGAATAAAATAGAAGTTAGAAAAAAGACAAATACTTTTCTTTTATTGGCATCATTCAAATCCAGCACTGGAAATTTTCTTTCTCTTAGAATTCCTGTTTTTGTTCTCTTTCTTTCTCTGATGATACCAAAAAGTGAAATTAAAATTCCAATTATTAAAATGGTTGGTAATATTATAAAAGCAATAATTCCCATATAAGGTTTCTCACCGGAGCTAAATAAATCTAAAATTATCAGAAATATTATTAGCCCTAAACTCAAAGCAGAAATGAATGAACCAACTAAAGTGGTAGGATTATAAAAATACGGAGGAAAATTTTTTTTCATAAATCCTCCAATTAAAAATTAAAATAAATTATTTAGAATTTTCTTGTTCTTTATTTTTTAATCTTTCTAATTCAAGCGGGTGTTCGTGAGCCATTTCTTCTTCTGTTAAAGTTCCCTTTAGCCAAGCAAGGTTCATAGGATAGACATCAGGATTGAAAATAACAAAATAGAAATGCCAAACTATAATTGCTAAAAATGCAAGCCAAGCTTCGTAGTAATGAATTGTCCTTGCTATGTCCCACTCAAGTTTAGTGAAACTGCCAGCGAAATCAGTGTAAATCCACATAACTAATCCAGTTACTGTCATTACAATAGTTCCCCAAACTAAAGCCCAGTATTCAGCTTTTTCAACGTAAGAAAATCTGTCAAGTTTTGGTTTCTCATTAGAAATTCCAAGATTAAATTTGGCTACTCCAATTGCATCTTTTAAGTCTTGTAATCTTGGTAAAAGATCAATCAATAATTGTCTTCCCCGAGCAGTAAAGGATACATAATATATATGATATAAACTCACTAAAATCATTGCAACTGCGGCAATTCTATGAATTAAACTTCTATATTCAAAAGCGTGACTGCTTAAGTTTTTAATTATATCAACCCACCAAGATTCAGGAAATCTTAACATAAAACCAGTTATAACCAGAATGATAAAACTTAATGCCATCGTTCCGTGCTGAATTCTTTCATTAAGTGTCATTCTAAGATATAAAGCGTGACCGTATTTTTCTTTATGAAATTCGCCTTGCTGAATTGATTTTTTAATTTTTGCTTTCCTGTATAAGTCCACAGAATTATGTAAAAACATCGCTCCAACAATAGTAACAATCAAAACTATGTAAATATTAGTGATCCAATACAATATCGGTTCTTCTTCTTTGTTTTCAACACTTACGTGAATTGTCCCAGTTACGAATCTTGTATTAGCTCCCGGATGACAATTTCCACAAGTTTTGACTAAATTATTTTTATGAATTGTTGATGTAGGATCACTCGAAGGTTTGATATTATGATAACCGTGACAACTTCCACAATTAGCTACTGTGGCAGAACCACCCCTTAAAGCCAGACCGTGGTATGAATCAGTGAATGTTTTATATTTGTCTGGAGCTAAGCCATATCTCTCTGTGAGTCTGACAGAACTATGACAAGGTGCGCAAACCATCGAAGAAACATTTTGAAATGCTACTGGAGAATTTGG
>JANWVQ010000121.1 GCA_025056745.1 Ignavibacterium sp. | reverse complement strand
TTATCCGGTATATATCTTAGGATTATTGTTGCAAAATCAGGTTGACCTGTTTTTGGACATAGCGAGGTAAACTCCGGAGCAATATGCTCAATTATGTAATCTCTTTCAGGAAATTTGTTTTCAAATACTTCTAAAATTTCTTTTTTACTCATTTTTGAATCCTCATAAATAATTTGGTTTAACTTGATAAGGAATTAAATCTTCTACTCCTGCTCTTTGAAAGCCACGAAGTCTTAAAGCACAACTATCGCAAACTCCACAAGCAATATCATTATTTTTATAACAGCTCCAAGTCAAATGAAGTGGTGCATTCAACTCAACTCCTAATTTTACAATTTCAGCTTTTGATAGATGAATGATTGGAGTATGAATTTTAATCTTTGTTTCTGGTTTAGTACCAAGATCAATCATTTTTTCAAAGGCTTCAAAAAAATCTGGCCTGCAGTCAGGATATCCTGATGAGTCTTCATAAACAGCACCAATAAATATTGCATTTGCATTCAACACCTCTGCCCAGCTAACACAGGCAGAGAGGATATTAGCATTTCTAAAAGGAACGTAAGAAGTAGGAATTTCTTTATTTGAAAGATCCGCCTTTGATACTTCAATATTATTATCGGTTAAAGATGATCCACCTATTTCTTTAAAGTGTGAAAAATCTATTACAAGTCGATGCTTTACTTTATAATAATCAGCAATATCGTGAAAAGATTTTAACTCACGAGCTTCTGTTCTTTGACCGTAATTAAAATGCGCAAGTGCAAGCTGATAACTTTGATTAGCTATTGCTGCAGTAACACAGCTATCCAAACCTCCGCTAACTGCAACAACTGCAATATTTGAATTTTGATTGAACATAATGCGAAAATAGTGAAAAATAAATTGATATTTGTGGGGATTAACTATTCAGTATTTTGTGGAATCTAAATTGGTAATGAGATCTTAAAGCAAACACCTGGACGGTTTGTTTCCTTTAAACGTGAAGGACTTTCAAAAGAAATGACTCCATTATGTTTTTCAATAATTTGTTTAACGAAGGATAGACCTAATCCTGCTCCATCTGAAACCATTTTGCGAATGTTACTTGCTCTGAAAAAATCTTGAAAAATATTCTTCTGCTCTTGTTCCGGAATACCGGGACCATTATCACAAACTTCAAAGTAGATATTAGTATCAGAATTATAAATCTTAACTTCAACTTTTCCGTTTTCAAACCCGTATTTAACGGCATTTCCAACCAAATTTGATAGAGCAATCACAAGTAAAAATTTGTCACCCTTTATTTTCAAAGATTTATCTTTTCTCTCGTCAAAATAGAAAATTTTTATTGATTTGTTATTAGCAAATTGTTCGTGCCTTAAAATAGCAGCCTTTAAAATCTCTTCCGGGTCAATTAAATCATAAGAAATCTCATCCATCAACTTCATTTGAGAAACTTTCAATATAGTATTAATCATTTCAATGGCTTCATCTGACCTCTTCTTAGCTCGAATCAGCTTTTCCTCGACTGTTTCATCCAAAGGACCTAAAAATTTTTGTAGTACAATATCCAAATAAGCGTGTAATGCATTCAAAGGAGTTTTTAATTCGTGCACAATTCCAAGTATGTATTTTGTCTTTTCTTTTTCAGCTTGATTTAATTTTTCAATGTAAGAATAAAGTTGCTGTTCTTTTTGATATAATTGTCTTGCAATATTATTCGCGAGAATAACTGTTATAATTATTACCATTGCAAAAACAATATTGACACTTAAAACATAATTGAAATTGTGAATGTTACTTTCGTTTAATAGTCCTCTTATTGGATGATGCTCAAAAATATTGAAGTAATTTCCTGTTGTTATCCCCCAGAAGGATATGACAACTGCTAAAGCAAAAGAAAAAATTATAATTCCCGGCAAAATCAAACTACCAACAATCATATGAAATATTAAAAAAAAGTAAATCGGAGAATCAACACCACCCGAATAATGAACCAACATCAAAAGCATTATTAAATCCAAGACCATCTGTAAAATTGAAAGATGAAGAGGATTAAAAGCATTTGAATCGTGTTTGAGGTATTTACTAAAGTATTGAAAAGACAAATTGTATAACAAAATAATACTTGCTATAGTAATAAGTGCATTTGACTGAATTTTTGAAAGCTCAATTTGAAGGAAGAACTTATAAGTAAGCAGGAATAAAAATAAAACTACGACTGTTGCATATCTGAGCTTAATAAACCACAAATTTCTTTTTCTGATTGATAGCCAGAATTCTTCATCGTGAATTGCCCAGTCTGGAATAAGTCGTATCATAAAAATTTTCTTAATGTTAAAAGAACTATTATAAAAAATAGAATGTCAGTCTTTCAAAAATTTTAGTAAATCAATGAAAGACTGACAATTCTTGAGTTTATAATTTAAGCAATATATTTACCTCTTTTGACGTAATGAGTATGCAATAACTTATGAGATAGATGTCCGCAAGGACCGTCAGTTAAAAATTCTTTATATATATCGGTAACGTGTCTATTCTCGTGACTTTTTCTTATTGGCAAGGAATTATCTTCGTCATAAATTGCTTTTGCCCGCATTTTTCTAATTTCAGGGCTAGTAGGAATCGGCTGACCTCCACCGCCAATACAACCACCTGGACAAGCCATAAATTCTATAAAATGACATTGGCTAAACCTTCCTCCAGCTTTTATATCTTCCATAACTTTTTTTGCATTAGCCGTTCCGTGAGCAACAGCAACTTTAAGAGTTACTCCTTTTAACCAATTCCAATCAGGCACAAGATGTTTGATTAGTTCAGGTACTTCACCAACTTCTGTAATTGGAAGCTCTGCATAACGAATACCTTCAAAACCTCTGACTGGAATTATTTCAGCATTAGCAAAAACGTCTTCAACTTTTTTACCCGTAACAAATTCAATGATAGTTCTCAATGCAGCTTCCATCACTCCACCAGTAGCGCCAAAAATCAATCCGGCTCCTGAAGCATCACCGAATGGATCGTCAAAATCTGACTTTGGCATTTCAGGTAAATAAATACCTGATTCCTTTAGCATCTGTGCTAATTCTCTTGTTGTTAATCCATAATCTACATCTTTATATCCAGAAGAATTCATCTCTGGTCTATTGCACTCAAACTTTTTAGCAGAACAAGGCATTACTGCAACTGAGACAATGTTAGCTGGATCAATGTTCATCTTTTTTGCATAATAAGTTTTAATCAGTGCACCAAACATTTGTTGAGGAGATTTTGCAGTACTTAAATTGTCTATATAATCAGGATAAAAATGTTCAAGATATTTAACCCAACCTGGAGAACACGACGTAAATTGTGGAAGAGCAACAGGTTCTTTTTTAACAAGTGCCTTATAAAGTCTTAAAATTAACTCCGTCCCTTCTTCAAATATTGTCAAGTCTGCTGTAAAGTTTGTATCAAATACTTTATCAAAACCAATTCTTCTTAAAGCAGTGTTTAATTCACCAGTGAAAGATTTTCCAGGTTCCAAACCAAACTCTTCTCCGATTGCTGCACGAGGAGATGGCGCAGTTTGAATTACAACGTGTTTTGTAGGGTCATCAATAGCAGCCCAAATTTCATCACGTGGGTCATTAGCTCGTAAAGCTGCTGTTGGACATCTGTTAATACATTGACCACAATTGATGCAGATAACCTCTGCTAAAGGTTTGTCAAAAAATGTCCCGATATGAGTTTCGTGTCCTCTGTTTATTGCTTCTAAAACTCCTACTTCTTGTAAATCAATGCAAGTTCTAACACATCTTTTACATAAAACGCATTTATCCATATCTCTAACAACAGAGTAAGAGGAATTATCAACTTCATATCTTGGAGATTTGATATGACCGAAATTATAATGATCAACTCCATATTCTTTTGCTAAAGTCTGAAGTTCACAATTATTATTTCGGAAACAAGAATAACATTCTCCATAGTGTTCGCTTAAAATTAAATCAAGAATATGTTTTCTTGCTTTGCGGACAGCTGGAGATGCAGTTTTAATTTTTATTGGAGCAGTTATAGGGAAAGCACAGGAAGCCTGTAAAGTTCTCATACCTTCTACTTCCACTACACATACTCTACAAACCCCAGCAATGCATAAATCTTCGTGATAACAAAGAGTTGGAATATGAATTTGATTTTGTCTGCAAGCTTCTAAAATAGTAGTTCCGAATGGAACCGTTATCTTTTTTTCATTTATTTCAACTGTAATAGAACCACCAATATACTCAGGATGCTCAGGTTTTGGAATTATATGTGGTTTTTGACTAACCGGAGCCCTCATAGTTGTTTTATCTTCCATTTCTACCTCCATTTGGTCTATTAAAAATTTCATCTCTGAAGTTTTCAAGAATTGATATAAATGGATTTGGGCTCGATTGTCCTAACCCACATTTAGAAGTTACCTGCATTGTCCTTCCTAAATCTTTTAGTTTGTTTATATATGAAAATGTATATTCACCTCGTTCGATCATCTCAACTCCTTCAAGTAGTTTATAATTTCCAATTCGACAAGGAGTACATTGACCACAAGATTCTTCAACAAAAAACTCCATAAAGTTTTTTAAGACGTGAAGCATATCTCTGCTCTCATTGAAGATAATTATTGAACCCCCTGTTGGAATATCCTCATAAGCAATAGTTCTATCGAATTGTGATTTTGGAATACATATACCAGAAGCGCCTCCAATTTGAACTGCTTTGGTGTTTTTAGCTCCTACTAATTCTAATAATTCTGATACCTTTGTCCCCCAAGGAAGTTCATAAACACCTGGTTTTTCACAATCGCCAGAGACTGAAAATAATTTTGAGCCAGTGGATTTATCTGTTCCAAATTTTGCAAACCAACTTCCACCTTTCATTACTATATGAGTTACTGCACATAGAGTTTCAACATTATTTACACAAGTTGGTTTTCCAAGATAACCTGTATTGATCGGATAAGGTGGTCTGTTTCGAGGTTCACCTCTATGTCCTTCAAGCGATTCGATAAGAGCTGTTTCTTCACCGCATACGTAAGCACCTGAACCAAGGACAATGTAAATGTCAAAATTGAAACCTTCTTTTCCTAAAATATTATTTCCTAAAAGATTGTCTTTTCTCATTTCTTCCAAATAATCCTCAAGCGGTTTTAACAGATATTCATATTCTCCACGTAAATAAAGAATACCTTGTTGAGCGCCAATTGTATAACCGCCTATTACCATTCCATCAAAAACTAATTCAGGATATTCAGAGAGTAAAACTCTGTCTTTGAATGTTCCTGGTTCGCCTTCATCAGCATTGCATACGATGAATTTTTTATCTGATTTAGCAGCTGCAGTTAGCATCCATTTTGTGGAAGTAGGAAACCCTGCTCCACCTCGCCCTTTTAATTTCGAATCTTTTAATTCAAATAAAATATCTTCTCGAGACATAGTTAAAATTTTTCGGATTGCATCGCCTCTTTTGTATTCGGAAAAAATAACAGGCCCGCTTCTTCTTTTTTCTTTAGGATTAAAAATTATTGCTTCCATATTAACCTCATTTAACCTTTGCTAATAATTCAACTGCTTTTTCAGGAGTAAGATTTGTATAAACCCTATCGTTAATCGCCATTGCAGGGCCCATATCGCAAAGACCTAAACAATTCGCATATTCAACTGTGAACTTATTGTCCTTTGTTGTTCCGCCAATTTTAATTCCAAGTTCTCTTTCAATTGCTTCAACTACTTGTTTTTTCCCTTTCATATCACAAGAAATCGTTTGACAAATTCTTACTAAGTTTCTTCCTTTAGGATTTGAATTCAGAAATGCAAAAAAAGATATGACGCTGTAAACTTCAACAGGATGAATATTCAAAAGCCTTGCAACTTCCTGTTGAGCAAATTCAGAGATATGTCTGTGTTTCTTTTGAATTTCGTGTAAGATCATCAGCAAAGAAGAGCGATCATTTCCATATTTATTTACGTAACTTTCTATTTCTTCCGAAAGAGCATTTTTTTCAACTGCTAACATTTTTACTACTCCTTATGAACTGATAATAATTTTTCAACTTTTTGGATTAAAGTCTCTGGAGAGATTGGTTTTTCAACAAAATCATCAACCGGTATCATCTCACCTGCAGCAAATTCTAATCCTAAAGTTTTGGAAACAGAAGTATACATTATAATTGGAATATCAATTTTTTCACGTCTAAGTTTTTGAGCTAAGAAAAATCCGTCATCTGGTTCATTCATCATTACATCAAGGATAATTAAAGAGGGATTTTGTTCTTTAATTAATTTATATCCGTCTTCAGGATTTGTCGCAGTAATTACTTCATATCCTTTTGACTTTAAGACAAGACTGCTTGCATCCAGAATATCTGGATCATCATCGATGATTGCGATTTTAATCATAGTGGTCCCCTTTTGGTGAATAATTGATTTTTAGATTAAAAACTTTATTATTTATTGAAAAATCATATTAAATGCCACTTTATTAAAGTAAAAAACTTAATTTAGTGCGTTTAATTTGACATTCAATTATTTTTTGTGAAATTATTTCTAATCTTTAAGAATTTTTTTTCTCAAAAAAAATATGATAATCGTTATTAGTTGCTAATTGGAAGTCGATTTTTAACCTATTAAATGATAATTCAATCTGTATTTGATTTTTATTTATGAAGAGTAAATTCTCTGGAAGAGATAAGAAAATAAAATCAATTAATTTTCGTTATTATTAAAAATTATCCCTAAAGTTGTTAACAATTAAATTAAAATCGCATTAAGAAAATTTGGAATAATTATTGAAATAATATTAAGCTAACTGAATATGTATTCAAGAAAAATAAGAAGGGAAGTTATGAATCAATCAGATGAAATTAAGAATATTGTCAAAGCAAAGTATGGAGAGATTGCTGTATCATCGACAAGAAAATGTTGTTGTAGCTCTTCAAACAATAAAGTTATCAATTATTCAATCATAATGGATAATTATTCTAAACTTGAAGGTTATGTTCCTGATGCTGACCTTGGTCTTGGCTGCGGGCTACCAACGGAATTTGCTGGCATTAAAAAAGGTGATATTGTTATTGATCTTGGTTGTGGCGCTGGTAACGATGTATTTATCGCTAGTGCTTTAGTAGGGGAAGAAGGAAAAGTTATTGGGATTGATTTTACCGACGAGATGATTATTAAAGCCAATTTTAATAAGGATAAATTTGGATTTAACAATGTTGAATTTAAACTAGGTGAAATAGAAAATCTTCCTATCGAAGACAATCTTGCTGATGTTGTAATTAGTAATTGCGTTTTGAACCTCGTCCCTGACAAAAACAAAGCTTTTGGTGAAAT
>JANWVQ010000095.1 GCA_025056745.1 Ignavibacterium sp. | reverse complement strand
CAACTGAGCTATTCCCGCATAATCAAAATTTAATGAACATAATTAAAAAAACAGTTGAGTAGATTATTTAATCGACATCAACCTTGGTCCCACTGGGACGCTCTACCAACTGAGCTATTCCCGCATAATCAAAATTTAATGAACATAATTAAAAAAACAGTTGAGTAGATTATTTAATCGACATCAACCTTGGTCCCACTGGGACGCTCTACCAACTGAGCTATTTCAGCAATGAAAATTTATAATGAACAAAATTCTTTAAACTATCTTAGTAAATTTTTTATTTAAATTAATTTTTTTCAGTTGAAACAATTTGCAAACAAATCTATTCAAAAAATAATCTAAATATTAAAAAATTTTAATCAATATTTTAATAACTAAATCATTAAATGATCATATTTTCAAACGCAAATATATTCTTTGGTTTAATTCTTTGCAAATTATAAATAAACACAAGTTTATTTTTGTAACCAAATTAGCAATTTTTTATCTAAATATACGGGAAAAATAAAAATAGGAGAGTTATGGAAGTACAAGTAAAAGATTTTCAAAAAGAAGTAATTGAAGAAAGTTATAACATACCTATATTGGTTGATTTTTGGGCTGAATGGTGCGGACCTTGCAGAATTCTCGGGCCTATTTTAGAAAGACTTGCCAGAAAGTATGAAGGTCAATGGAAACTAGTTAAAATTGATACTGAAGAATATCCTGAATTAGCTGCACATTATGGTATTCGAAGTATTCCTAATGTTAAGCTTTTTCATAAAGGGAAAATTATTAATGAATTTACAGGCGCATTACCTGAAAAAATGATTGAGGATTGGTTGAAAAAATCCATACCAAATAAATATTCAGAAATGATTGAAAAAGCAAAATCTCTTTTGGGACAAGGAAAAGTTGAAGATGCAAAATCTATTTTAGAGGATGTTCACAAAGGTGATATTACAAATTCTGAAGTTAAAATATTGTTAGCAAAAATATTAGTCTTTGAAAATCCAAAAGAAGCTAAAAGATTAGTTGAAAGCTCTGATGTGTCTGATGATTATTTTGAACTTGCAAATGCGATTCTTACTTTTATTGAATTATTTGATAAATATGACAATGATACATATTTACCTGAAGATCCTGTAAAACAATTGTACCTAAATGCCATAAAAAATCTCTTGAATAAAAATTTTGAAAATGCATTAGAAAATTTCATTGATGTTATTCGTGAAAATAAATCTTACGATGATGAAGGCGCAAGAAAAGCTTGTATTGCAATTTTCAAATACTTAGGTGAAGAAAATGAAATAACTTTGAAATATAGAAGAGATTTTGGCAGAGCTCTTTATGTCTGATTATAATTTTTGTATGAGGTGTTGTAGTAAATTCTGCAACACCTTTTTTATAATAACATCCCCGATTAATTCTTAAAACTTGCTTTTACTGATAATCTTACTTTTACTTCTACTCTCGAAGATAATTTCATTCTTTATTAAATTAGAATATGATTAAACAAAATGCTATAACTAATACATCATTTACAGTTGTTGATGTTGAAACTACTGGACTTTCAGCAAAAAGCGAGAGAATAATTGAAATTGCTTTGGTGAAAGTTGAGAATCTTAAAATAGTTGAAAAATTTTCATCATTAATTAATCCACAAAAGTCAATTCCATTTTTTATTACATCATTGACAGGTATTTCAGATGAGGATGTTGAAGATGCTCCAGTATTTTATCAGGTGAGGGATAAAATTATAGAATTTTTAGAAGATAGTATAATTGTTGCACACAATCTTCCTTTTGATTTATCTTTTTTGAAAAACGAGTTTAGAATTATTGGAGAGGATTTCAATCCTGAAAACTCTATTTGTACTTTGAAGTTATCAAGACGAATGTTTTCAAGTTTGAGAAGCAAATCTTTGGGCTCTGTTGCAGATTTTCTAAAAATTAAAAACAAAAATTCTCACCGTGCCTTAGGTGATGCTGAAACTACAGCTAAAATTCTCATTAAATTAATTCGTCGCTTAAGAAAAGAAGAAGGAATTGAAACACTCGAAGATTTAATTGAATATCAAGAGGGAGTTGTTTTAACACCTAATCTGGAGATAAAACCAGAGTTAAAAGATGATTTTTACAACTTTCCAAATGCACCGGGAGTTTATTACTTCGTTAATAACAAAAATCAAATTATTTATATAGGTAAAGCGAAATCTCTTAGGGATAGAATTAAATCTTATTTCTTAAAGAATGCTGATAAAAAAATTAAGAAGATAGTGTCGCAGGCAAATAGGCTTCATCACATAATTACAAATTCAGAACTTACTGCACTTTTACTTGAAGCTGAATCAATTAAAAAACAAAATCCAAAGCATAACAAGATGCTTAAAAATTATGGCTCAAAATATTTTATAAGAGTAAACAAAAGTGAAGGAGCGCCCTTTGTTGACATTACAAATAATTTTGATTTTGATGGAAATGATTACTTCGGTTTATATCACTCAAGAAGAATCGCTCAATCAATAGTTAATTTTATAAACAAAACATTTGCAATTCGTGAATGCAACTTAAAAGAATTTCTTAAAAGTAAACCTTGCTTTTTATATGATATTCAAAGATGTACTGCACCTTGCATTGGACTTGAATTTAATATTCAAAAACATAATGAAGAATTAAATGAAGTCTATAAATTTTTGTTTGGAGAAAATCAAAGTGCGTTGAACAGATTATTGAATAAAATGAAATATTATGCCTCACAACAGGAATATGAGAAAGCAGCAGAGATAAAACAATTAGTTGACTTTTTACTAAATGAAATTTCGAAGTCCTCGATTCTCGCTGAACCGATAAATTCAGCAAGAGTTTTGATTGAAATTGATTCAGCTTTTGAAAATGATTATATATTGTTAATTGATGGAAAAGTTTATATCAAGGGCTACATCTATGATAACAAAAATCTTTTTGAACAAGCTTTAGATGATTATTTCAATAATACAATTCAAACAAAAAAACTACCTACAAATGAGGACCTTGAAAAACTAAAAGTTACATTAAGTTGGTTGGTAAAACACAGAAACAGAGTAAAAGTATTTTATCTTAAAAATTATACCAATAAAGAAGAACTTTACGCTCAATTGAGTTCCTATAAAAGTAATACAGCAGAAAAAGCTATTCAAATTGAACCTGAATATGATTATAACATTTAATTATGAAGAAACAGTTAGATAAAATAATTAATGATAGCGAGTCCGGTTCTAATCAGATATTATTGAACTTAATAGAATATTGTAAGAAATATTATGATAATTCTGAAGAACTAAAACTTATCATAAAAAAATCAGAAGAAAGTCTATCTCATTTCGCTACGATAAAACAATTTATAAAAAAACTTAAGAAAAAATTAAATGAATCTACTTATGAAGATTTATTGATTTTTTTGAATGATTATAAAACAAAAAATTTGGATTCAATAATTTCGATTTACAATACGAATAAAGATTTGTTTTCTCAAATAAAATCATTCACTACAATTTCATTTAGTAAAACAATATTAGATGTAGTAAAAATAGTAGCCCAAGAAAAAAAGAAATTGAAAGTTTTTGTCCTTGAATCTCGTCCTGTATTTGAAGGAAGAAAATTAGCTTCGGAGTTATGTAAAATAAATGTTGATGTTACTTTAATAGTTGATGCTTTAATGTGTTACGCAGTTAAAAATTCTGATGCAGTTTTGTTAGGCGCGGATCAGATTCTTAAGAATGGAAACGTGGTTAATAAAATTGGAAGTTATCCCTTGGCAATTTGTGCAAAAGAGTTTAACAAGCCTTTTTATGTAATTGCCGATAAATCAAAGTTTGTTAATAAGACAAAATTTTTTCCTAATTCTTCTCCTGAGAATGAAATTTGGAAAACCAGAAAACGAGTAAAAATTATTAATCATTATTTTGAAGAAATACCTTCAACGTTGATAACAAAAATTATCTCTAGTAAATAATCTAAATTTTAATAAGATGTTTGCTTTTATAATTGAATCTTAAAGTTAACATTATTGCAGAGCAAGTAAGTCCGATTAACAGTCCAATCCACACTCCTTCAACACCTAAATCAAATTGAAATCCAAGCAGATATCCAATTGGAAGGCTAATTATCCAATATGCAACGAAAGTTATCAAAGTTGGAATTTTTACATCAGTAAGTCCTCTGCAAATACCAACACCAACGGCCTGCACTCCATCAGATAATTGAAACAAAGCAGCAATTATCAAAAGATTAGAAGCAATCCTGACGACATCAACGTCGTTGATATAAATTAATGGTAAGTAATTTTTGAATAGAATAAAAATCAAACCACATACAAACATCCAAATCATTCCAAGAAGTATTGAATTGAAACCTGATCTTCTTACTTTTGAAATATCTTGTTCACCAACTGCATTCCCGACAAGAATTCCGCCAGCTTGAGATATACCCAAAACACCCATAAAAGAGACCGAAGCAAGTGATATAGCAATTTGATGAGCTGCTAATTCTTTTGCTCCAATCCAGCCAATCATAATAACCGCAAAAGAGAATGCTCCAACTTCAAAAAAGTATTGAAAACCACTTGGCAAACCAACTTTAAGAATTTTATTTATTATGTCTGCTTTAATTTTATTGAAAGAAAATTTTAGATTAAAACCATTAAATCTTTGGCTTTTAAAGACAAAAATTAAAATTGCGAGAGCCATAAACAGTCTTGATATAAAAGTTGCCCAACCAGCTCCATCTAATTCTAAACGAGGCATTCCAAGATTTCCAAATATTAAAACCCAATTAGCAAAAACATTTACAAGATTTGCTAATAAAGTTATTATCATTGCAGGACGCATAATTGACATTCCTTCAATGAACTGTTTGTTTGTCTGAAAAATCATTAAAGGAAATACGGATAGACCAATTATTTGCATATAAGATTGTGCATATAATTCAACTTCTTTGGCTTGATTTATTAAATAGAGATATTTTGAACCAACAATAATTATCGTGAATGTGATGAAAGCCATAATTAGATTTATTAATAAAGAGTTTTGATAGTAGACTCCACATTCCTCAATTCTTTTGGCACCTACCAGAATAGCAATTAAAGGAGTTACCGCAACTGCATTTCCAATGGCGATAATCAATACGATAAATATCAAACTATTTGCTAAAGAAGATGCAGCAAGTTGTTCTGAGCCGAGTCGTCCAACCATAATACTATCAACTACTCCCATCATAATTGTGCCGAGTTGTCCAATAATTACTGGATAAGCAAGCGAAAGTATTTTCTTTAATTCTTTTTTATCTATTCGTAATTTTTCAATCATAATTATTAAAAATATTCATCAAAAAAATTTTGTAGCCAAATAACAAAAATTTTCACAAATGATTAAGCAATATAAACCAGATTTAGAATCATTCTTAAAAACACTTAGAAGAGAAAAGACAAACAAAATTCCAATTGCTGAATTGGGTATTCATCCGCTTATAAAAGAGAAATTTTTAGGAAGAAAAATTGAAACTGTTAAAGATGAGATAGATTTCTGGAGTAAAGCAGGTTATGACTATGTCAAATTGCAACCAAAAGTGAATTTCAATCAGTATAAAGAAGAGTTTCAAAAAAAATATGATGTTGAAAATCAATCTATTAAAAGAAACTGGTCATCTGAAGAATCTGGTTTAATCCTGAATGATGAAGATTTTAATAATTATTCTTTTCCAAGAATTGAGGAGATAGACTATAGTAATTTTGAAGAAGCAGTAAAATTTCTTCCAGAGAATTTTGGTATTATAGGACAATATGGTGATATATTCACTATGACTTGGGAATTGATGGGTTTTGAAAATTTTTCTTTGGCACTTTTTGAAAATTATGACTTGGTTAAACGAATTAACAACTCTCTTGGTGAAGTAATTTTCAGTATGTTTCAAAATATGATAACAATTGACGAAGTTGCTGCAATTTGGTACAGTGATGATATTGCATTTGCAAATGGATTAATAGTTTCTCCAGATACACTTGATGATTTGTTCTTTCCTTGGTTAAAAAAAATTGCTGCTCTTGCAAAAGAATACAATAAACCATTAATATATCATAGTGATGGTTTACTTTACGATGCAATGGATAAGATAATTGAATGTGGAATTGATGTTCTTCATCCAATTGAGCCTAAGGCAATGAATATAGTGCAAGTAAAAAGAAAATATGGGGAGCATCTTGCTTTGATTGGCAATATTGATGTTGATCTATTATCTCGTGGTTCAAAAGAAGAAGTTCGCAATGCCGTAATTCAAAATATTGAGACTGTTGGTTTGGCGAGTGGATATTGTGTTGGTTCGGGAAACTCTATACCTGAATATGTTAATTTTGAAAATTATTTAGTGATGATTGATGTAACAAAAAACTATATTTTATAAAGTAAAATATCAATCTAATTCTAATCATTAGTTTTG
>JANWVQ010000167.1 GCA_025056745.1 Ignavibacterium sp. | reverse complement strand
TAATCGAGGTTTAACTCAATTAAATCTTTCTCTTCCAGACTTTTGACTTTTATGATTAAAATGTTATTAACCAATTCAATAGAGCTTAGGGACTTGAATAGTGAACCTAATATCAAAGATTTTTCTTCTGATACTTCATTTAAAAATTTTTCAATTAAAGAATTTTGATTTGTATGCGAGTTGATTGAAATGACGTTATTAGTTTTTATAGATTGTTTACTTTGTTCGGCGTTGCTCTGCTTTTTTTCATCATAAGAAAATGATTTATTAGTTAGGGCTTTTTTTTTATCTGAGTCGGTATCAGAATTTAATTTTAACTCTTTAATCAACTCCGATATTGTAGTAGAATTCTGAAATCCTATTAGATGAGAAAGTATAATTTCAACTTTTATTTTTTTATTATTGGCAAACTTTAATTCTGATTGATGTTTTATTAAGAAGTTTAATATTCTAAGAATATCACTTTGATTAAAATATTTGATGTATTCATTATATCTGGAAAGATATATTTCAGCAGTTTCAACCAAGTCGGTTTTTTCAGTTATTAATACAGATAAAATATTTCTAAAGTGTTCTATTAATCCGTCAATGAAATCAGTAAAATCCCAACCACTATTGTGAATTGATTCAACTACATCGAAAACAGCCTGAAAATTTTTATTGATTATTGCATCGGAGACTTTGAAAAAAATTTCCTGATCAATGATATTTAGAATTTGAGATACAGTTTCATCATCAACCTTATTTCCACAAAAAGCAATTACTTGGTCAAAAAAACTTTGAGCATCTCGCATTGCTCCATCTGATTTTTTTGCAATGATCGTTAAAGCTTTGTCGTTAATATTTATATTCTCAGCATCAGCGATTTTTTTAAGTTGTTCTTTTATTATGTTTAAACTAATTCTTTTGAAATCAAAACGTTGACATCTGGAAATAATGGTTAAAGGGACTTTATGAATATCTGTTGTTGCGAAAATGAAGATCGTATGTGAAGGTGGTTCTTCAAGTGTTTTTAATAATGCATTGAATGACTCAGTGGTCAGCATATGGACTTCATCGATAATATAAACTTTATACTTACCAACAGTCGGAGGATATTTGACGGATTCTCTTAAGTTTCTAATATCATCAATACCTCTGTTTGATGCAGCATCAATTTCAATTATATCTAAAGATTGAAAATCGTTAATTGATTTGCAAATCATACAATTATTGCAAGGTTCAAAATCAACTGGGGAGATGCAATTTATTGCCTTGGCGAGAATTCGGGCAGTTGTCGTTTTGCCAACTCCTCGTGACCCTGTGAAAATATATGCGTGTGCTAGTCGATTTGTTCTAAGAGCATTTTTCAAAGTAGTTGTTATGTGCTCTTGACCAACTACTTCATCAAATCTTTGAGGACGCCATTTTCGAGCTGTAACTAAGTAACTCATATTTTAATACTGAAGCTTTAAATTGTTCAATAATTTTTTCTAAATATTTTTTGTCTATTAAATCGAAAGTATTAAACTCAGGTGAGTCAATATCTAAAACTCCCCATAAATAATCTTCAAACAAAATAGGCACAACAATTTCGGATTTTGAGGCTGAATCACAAAAGATGTGTCCAGGAAATTCATATACATTTGGAACAATAATAGTTTCTTTTTTCAATGCTGATGTTCCACATACTCCTTTTCCTATTTCTATTTTTGTGCAAGCCACCTTTCCTTGAAATGGACCTAAATATAGAAAATCATTTTCTCTTAGATAAAAACCTACCCAATTTAAGGTTGGAAATGTCTCTTTTATAGCAGCAGTTAAATTAGAAAGATTGCTGATTAGTTTATCGTCTTTATTCAGCAAGTTATTAATTTGAGAAAGAAGCAGTAAATAAGCTTCTTCTTTAGATTGATAATTTTTTACTTGAAACTTTTCCAACATTTACTTTACTCTTTTTTGAAATTAATTTATAATTCGGGAAAACGTATTTGATAGCATCCTGAATTTTTGAAATCAGAACAATATTAAGATTTGATTTAACTTCATCAGGAATTTCTTTGAGGTCTATTTCATTTTCTTTTGGTATTAAAACAGTTTCGATTTCATTTCTTTTAGCTGCAAGGAGTTTTTCAGTTAGCCCTCCAATTGCAAGAACAGAACCAGTGAGAGTTATTTCACCTGTCATAGCAACATTACTTGAAGCAGGAATATTGGCAACTGCTGATAAAATAGCCATAGACATTGCGATTCCAGCAGATGGTCCATCTTTTGGGATTGCTCCCTCAGGAAGATGAATGTGAATTTCTTTGCCTTTGAAAAAGTCTGGATTCAACCCAAGTTCTTTAGCATTTGAACGAATAAAACTCAATGCAGCGTGTGCAGATTCTTTCATTACATTTCCAAGTTGACCCGTAAGAGTTAATTTACCGGGTCCATTCATTATAGAAGCTTCAACACGCAATATTTCTCCACCAGTGCTTGTCCAGGCCAAACCAATAACACTGCCTACTTTATTTATTTTTTGATGTTTCAAAGAACGGAATTTAGGAATCTTTAGGTATTCCTCGATTTTGTTTTCTTCAACTAAAAATTTTTGATTTTTTATTGACTTACCATTTGTTTGTTTTTTAAGAACAATTTCTTTAGCAATTTTTCTACAGATGGTTGCAATTTCTCTTTCAAGATTTCTAACACCAGATTCACGAGTATATTCTCGAATTATTTTAAGAATTGCTTCATCAGTAAAAGCAATATCTTTTTTATCAAGTCCGTGTGCTTTTAATTGCTTTGGAATAATATGTCTTTTAGCTATTTCAAGTTTATCAGTTTCAAGATAACCAGGCAATTCAATTATTTCCATTCTGTCCTGAAGAGGTAGTGGAATATTATAACGCACGTTTGCAGTAGTTATGAATAAAACCTGACTTAAATCATAATCTACTTCAAGATAATGATCATTGAAAGCATTGTTTTGTTCAGGATCTAATACTTCAAGCATCGCCGAAGATGGATCACCTCGAAAGTCCATACTCATTTTATCAATTTCATCTAGAAGTATAACAGGATTTACAGTCCCAGCTCTTTTCATTGCTTGGATAATTTTGCCAGGTAATGAACCAATATAAGTTTTTCTGTGACCACGAATTTCTGCTTCATCTCTGACACCCCCGAGGCTTATTCTAACAAATTTTCTTCCCAAAGCTCTTGCAATTGATCTTGCTAAAGATGTTTTACCAACTCCGGGAGGTCCAACAAAACATAAAATCTGACCTTTCATTTGCTTAACTAAATTCAAAACAGCTATATGTTCAACAATTCTGTTTTTGGGTTTTTCCAAGCCAAAATGATCTTCATCCAATATTTTTTGAACGTGAGTTATATTGAGATTATCTTTTGTCTTTTTTGACCAAGGGACTGAAATTAGCCATTCAAGATAGTTTCTGATAACAGTTGATTCAGGAGACATTGGAGGTGTCTTTTTTAGTTTGTTTAATTCTTCAAGCGCCTTTTCTTCAACATCTTTAGGCATTTTGGCTTTTTTTATGGACTGTCGAAGTTTAGCATATTCTGGATTTGCTTCTTCATCATCGCCTAATTCATCTTGAAGGATTCTAATTTGTTCTTGAATGATAAATTTTCTTTGAGATCTTGCTATGTTTTCTTGAACTTTTGAATCGATTTCTTTTTCTATTTTAAGAATGTTTATCTCTGTGTTAAGTATTTTTATCAGTTCGTAATATTGCTCTTTTACATTTCTTTTTTGAAGAAGAGATTGTTTGACCTCGATTGGTTGAATAATATTTGCTGCAGCGTAAAATAATTTTCTGTCAGGTTCTTGAATACTATCGAAGGTTGAAATTGTATCATTTGGAATGTGTCTGCTGATTTTGACATAGTCCTTAAATAATTGAGTCATTTGTCTCAAAAGAGCATTCATCTCAGAATCAAATTCTATGGATGGAATTACAGGTTCAATTTTAGCTTCAAAAAATTCTTTCCTGTTTGTGAAACCTATAATTCTTCCTTGAATTAATCCATCAACAAGAATTTTCATCAATCCATTTGGCAACTTCAATATTTGTACAATCTTTGCTATTGTACCATCTACATAAATATCTGTAGGCTGTGGGTCTTCTATCTGAGATTTAACTTGAGTAGCAAGGAAAATATATTTTGTTACTTCTACTGCATAATTCGCTGCACGAATAGATTGTTCTCTTCCTACTAAAACTGGAAAAATCATATAAGGGTAAATAACTATGTCTCTAAGAGGAAGTACTGGTAAAGTATCTGGTAGATCGTCAATGATGTTTTTATTGTTTTGTTTAATTTTTATAGCAAGATCAGTGCTTTCCATTATCAATAATCCTTTTTTAATATCCTAATATATCCAATTTGCTTTGAGCTATCAAGGAATGAAAAATATGGTTGTTTAATTAAAATAGATTTTTAGGGGAAGTTTATAATTTTTTTGTATAACCGAAATAATATTTCTTAGAAGTTGTCTTGTTAAATTTGTTCTGAGAAAAATAATTTTAAATATTCATTAGGATTTTATGATAGATGATTTAATTTACATCTCCAAGTCTGCCGGAGAAATAATTAGAAATTATTTTGGTAAAAATATTTCAGTTGAATTTAAATCTGATGTAAAAAATTTAGTTACTTTGGCAGATAAAGAATCAGAAAAAACAATAATAGATTTTATTAAAAAAAAATATCCATCGCACGGAATACTGGCTGAAGAAAGTGGGCAGCAGGGTAATGACTCTGATTATCTCTGGGTGATTGATCCTCTTGACGGCACGTCGAATTTTGCTCACGGACTTCCGATTTTTTCTGTATCCATTGGACTACAATATAAAAATGAAATTGTTGCTGGAGTTGTTTATGATATTATGAGGGATAAGATTTATTATGCGGAAAAGGGAAGTGGAGCTTATAAAGAAGATGTTAGAATTTCAGTAAGTAAAAAGTCTAAAATTGAAGAAAGTTTTCTTGTTACGGGTTTTCCTTATAATATTAATGAAAATCCAGAAAATGCCTTTGAAAAATTTATAGCAATGACTAAAGCTTCAAGAGCTGTAAGAAGGTTAGGTTCGGCTGCAATTGATTTTTGTTATGTGGCAGAAGGAGTTTTTGATGGATTTTGGGAAGTGCATTTGAATCCTTGGGATATTTGTGCTGGAAAGCTTTTGGTTGAAGAAGCAGGTGGTAAGGTGACAGACTTCTTTGGTAATAAAATTGATATTTTTAATAAAACTATTCTCGCATCAAATGGAATAATCCATCAGAAAATGATATCTATCCTAATAAATAACTGATTGATAACTAATAAGATTAATCTTCAATTGTAGAAAAAATAATTAGCCACAAAGACACGAAGTCACAAAGAAACTTGGAGTCTTCGAGTCTTAGTGGCTTAAATTAAATCTTTTCAAATTCGTTAAATCAGTTTTATTCGCGTATTATAAATATCTAAATCTTAAACTTTAACTTGAACCTGAACTTGAACTTGAACCTGAACTTACACTTAAACTCTCACCTACTCACTTTTCTTTTCCAAACTTTCGTACATTCTCTCAATCAAATCGCGGTAGCGTTCCTCAATATATTTTCTTCTTATTTTCAAGCTTGGAGTTATCTCACCAGTTTCGATTGAGAAAGGTCTATCGAGCAAAGCAAACTTTCTAACTCTTTCATAATTAGCCAAAGTTCTTTGCATTTGATTCAATTCATTTTCAAGGAATTTATTTATTCTTTCATCTTTTATTAAGTCAGCAACATCATTGTATTTGATATTGTTTGAATCAGCATATTCTTTAAGTGCTTCAAAATCAGGAACTATTAATGCAGTTAAGAACATTCTTCTATCGCCAATTAAAACAAATTGGTCAATATATTTTGAAGCAAGGAAAAGATTTTCAATTGGAGTTGGAGCTATATATTTACCTGCAGAAGTTTTAAAGAGGTGTTTTTTTCTATCTGTAATTTTTAAGAATCCTTCGGAATCGAATTCACCTATATCGCCAGTATAAAGCCATCCATCTTTGATTGTTGCTTCAGTTTCTTTTGGATTTTTGTAATAACCTTGCATAATGTTAGGACCCTTTGCAAGAATTTCTCCATCTGGAGCGATTTTAACTTCCACGCCAGGGAAGGGTTTACCAACAGTTCCGAATTTATAGTCATCCAATCTATTTGCTGCAATAACTGGAGAAGATTCTGTTAAACCATAACCTTCAATTATTAAAATTCCTACAGCTTCAAAAAATTCACCTAAATCTTTGGAGAGTGCTGCACCACCTGAAATGAAAAATCTCAAACGTCCACCAGTTCTTTCTCTTAGTTTTTTGAAGACTAACTTATCTGCTATCTTATGTTTTGCAGCTAAAGAGAAAGGAACTTTCTTGAGTTTTCTTGCTTTCTGATATTCTTTCCCAACCTCTATTGCCCAATGAAAAATCTTTTGTTTCTTCTCAGGTTGAGATTCAACATTTTTCATAATTTTAGAATGAATTCTTTCAAAAAGTCTTGGGACAGTTGTCATTATTGTCGGTCTTATTTCGAGCAAATTTTGAGCTACTGTTTCAATACTTTCAGCATAGCAGATCGTACCCCCTGATGAGAAAGCAGTATAATAACCAGCCATTCTTTCAAAAATATGGCAAAGAGGTAGGAATGATAAAAATACATCATCTTTACCAATAGGAAATACTTCTAATGCGGCTCTTACGTTTGAAAGTATATTGTTATGAGTTAAAACTACTCCCTTAGGTTCGCCAGTTGTTCCAGAGGTATAAATTATCGTGCATATATCTTCAGGTTTTACTTTTTCAATGCTATCTTTAAGAAGATCAGGGTTTTCTTTCTTAAACTTTTTGCCAAGTTCCTGAATTTGTTGGAATGTAAAAAGACCTTTGACTTCTGGATTAAAATCTTTTTCATTCAGCACGACTATGAATTCAATTGATTTACAGTTATCTCTGATTTTAAGAAATTTGGTTAATTGTAATTTATTTGAAACAATAATTCCCTTGGACTCAGAATTATTTATAATAAACTCAACAGAATCAGCAGTAAGTGATGGATAAAGAGGGACATCAATCGCTCCTAAAGAAAGAATAGCCATATCGCTATAAACCCATTCGGGTCTATTTTCAGATATAATTGCAACTTTATCACTAGATTTGACTCCTAATGATGCTAATCCATAGGCAAAATTCTCTGTTTGTTCCCTGAATTCATCGTAGGAGATCGGTATATATTTGCCTTCAACTTTGTGTTTCATTAAAGGTTTGGTAGTCTCATTTGCAACAGTTTCAGCCAGATATTTAAACAAGCGAGGAATAGTTGTTATGGAATTATGTAATTGAGCCATATTTTCTCTCCTTGTAGTTATAATTTATCCTTTGTAACCCTAAGATAATTTATAATTTATAAATAGCAAAGTTTTTTATTTGGTTTTTCGAATCATCATTTAATTAGAATGAAATTGCAATAATCTTATTAGCCTTGATTTTTTATATATCAAGTTTCGTTTTAGATTTGCTTAAAAATTTTCAATTTTATTTGAGGATACTAAATGAATCTTGATGTTCTTGTTTTTTCAGCTCATCCAGACGATGCTGAATTATCTATGGGAGGCACCATAGCACTTCTTTCAAAAAATAATTTCAAAGTAGGACTGATCGATTTAACAAGAGGAGAACTTGGTACGAGAGGAAATCCTGAACTAAGACAACGCGAAGCTTTCAATGCAGCAATTCAACTTAAAGTAGCTCTGAGAGAAAATTTAGAGATTCCAGATGGAGATATTAAAGTGAATAAAGAGAATATGATAAAAGTTATTATATCAATTAGAAAATACAAACCAAAAATAATTTTTGCTCCATATCATCACGACAGACATCCAGATCACGGTGATGCAAATTCTTTAATTAAAAGAGCAATTTTTTATTCTGGTTTACCAAAGATAAAAACATTTGATAAAGAAGTTCCACAGCAGCCTCATAGACCAAAGAAGGCTTATTATTATATGCAAACATATACATTTGAGCCAAGTTTTATAGTTGATATCTCGGAAACATTTGAACAAAAATTCAAAGCTATTGAGTGCTATTCATCGCAGTTTTATAATCCCAAAAGCACAGAGCCACAAACGTTTATTAGTCGTCCAGAGTTTTTATCATATTTGAAAGCTCGAGCAGAGTTTTATGGATTTCAAATTCACAAACATTATGGTGAACCATTCTTCTCTGAAGAAAAAGTTGAGCTTAATGTTAGCAATTTTTTTGATTAATCCTTGTTGAAAGAGAAACTTTCTGAAATAAATAGACTATTAATTGAGAATTTTGGAATTCCAAAAAGAAAAAGGAAAAAGCCAAATTCTTTAGACATTCTTATTGGAACAATATTATCTCAAAATACAAATGATAAAAATTCTTTCAGAGCATATAAGAGCCTCAAGTCAAAAATCAAATCTTGGGAAGAGATTCTCGAACTAAAAAATTCTACACTTGAAAAAATTATAAAAGTTGCTGGGCTTGGAAAACAAAAGGCTACATCAATAAAGGCTTTGATAAAAGAATTGAAAAAGTCTCAAGGGAAAATATCTCTTAGTTATTTATCAAAATATGAGAATGATGCAGCGATTGAAGAGTTAATTAAATTCAGGGGTGTTGGAGTAAAAACTGCAAGTTGTGTTTTACTTTTTTCTTTGAATAGGAATATATGTCCTGTTGATACACACGTTCATCGAATTTTGAACAGAGTTGGAATAGTTAAAACGAGTTCGCCTGACAAAACTTTTTATGCTATAAAAGATTTCATCCCGGAAAATTCAGGACATTCGTTACATACAAATTTGTTGAGATTAGGAAGAGAATTTTGTTTACCGAAAAACCCAAAATGTCTAATCTGTCCAATTGAAATTTTATGTAACTATCCAAATAAAAACTTTTCTAAAACTGATAAAAAGTCTGAGAATAATTTTTTCTTGTTGGATAAAATTTGATAGAACACAGATAGATGACACTGATTAAAATGATTTTCAATGATTTAAAGTCTTAATCATTTTTACAATTAACAATCACCCAATCAAGCATTCAACCATTTCTTAGTGTCTTCGTGTCTTAGTGGCGAATAATGTTCTTTCAGCGATATTCAGATTATTTGAGCCACTAATTTCACTAATTAACACTAAGTTTAATTTTACAAAACCCATTAATTCACATTTCTTTTGTAAAGACAAATCGCCGTGTATTTCTATATCGTTAAAATAATTTCATCTATAAAATAAAAAATCAAATCTACAATTTTGAGCTTACAAAGGTTATTTCAGGATACGATGATAATTTGTGTTTTTTTAAGAATAGTAGAGAGAATATTGAATAGAAAATAATGAAGCTGAATCCCAAAAGAGTTGAATATAATTCTTTGTTTTCATTAAAAATGTAATAACCAATAAAAATTCCAAGTAATAATAGAATCAAAGGAATTCCATATATTAAAAATGATGCTGATAGAATTTTACTGCCTTTAATAACAACTCTTACTTTGTCTCCGGCTTTGGCACCAAATGGATCTCGAACTATTAAAGTTCTTTCTGATGAGTTGCCCGGTTTACAATATATTTTTGCAGAGCATTCTTCACAGTGACCTGAATTTGAAATTATAACTTCAGCAATTCCATTATTAGATAACTTAACAATTCCTTCTTCAACTAATTCTTCATTATACATAATAAATCATTATAAATTCTACATTATACATTATTAATTATTAACTAGCTTACTTTCACTTCAATATTATTTTCTTTAAATAGAGCTGCAGCTTTTTCTGGGTGAACTAATCTTATTGCCCCTGGTTTACACTTATCAATAGGGATTTTACTTATGTCTAATTTTTCATAATTAATTTCAGGTAAGAATTCTTTAATTTCAATAGAGCCATCAGATTTTCTTGCGCAAATACCGCAACCAAAACAAGCAACTTTACAAACTTCTTTTGATCTTTTGGGGTCATCGTGATTTTTACAAAAGACAAAAAGTTCTCTGTCTTCAGGATGAATTTCGATAATACCACGCGGACAAACTTCTGCACACTTACCACAACCAGTGCAAAGTTCTTCAACTACAACAGGTAATCCATTTTCATTCATAAAAATTGCACCGAACTGACAAGCATCAACGCATTCTCCACCGCCAAGACAACCATATAAACACATTTTACTACCACCAGCAACAACGGTTTGAACAGAGCATTTAACTGGTCCTTCGTAATGAACGTTTTCTTTAAATACTGCTTCAGCATTTCCGCCTTGACATAAAACTCTTGCGACTAATTTTATAGATTTTGCACTTTCTAGCCCAAGTATTCGTGCAATTTCATCTGCTACTTCTTGACCTCCGACTGGGCAACCATTAACTTTTGCTTTCCCATCAACTACGTTTGTTGCAAAATCATAGCATCCTGCTAGACCACAAGCACCACAGTTTGCATTTGGAAGTATTTCATTTATTTCAGCAATCTTCGGATTCTCTTCTACACGAAGTTTTTTGTCAGCATAAGCTAAAGCTCCTGCAAATATAAATCCCAATCCACCCATTGTTGCTATTGCTATTATTAATGTCATATCCATTTCTAACTCCTTTTTATCAAAATTATTTTTTCAATTGATAATTTCTTTATCGTATTAGGTAATTAGCGAAGTTACTTGAATAAAATATTTCACCTTTTTCATCGATTATCATTGCTTCTGTATTCTCGAGTTTTTCTATTAAATTCATTCCATCTTTAACTCCCATAACAAACACTGCAGTTGCCAAAGCATCAGCAAATGCATTACTTTTATTTATTATCGAAACACTCTGAATTCCAGTTGATGGATAACCTGTTTTAGGATTTAATATATGATGATATCTTTTTCCATCAACTTCAAAATATTGTTCATAGTCGCCGGAAGTTGCAATTGAATTATCTGATAATTTAACAACGCCAACTAAATCTCGTGAATCTCTTGGATGTTGAATTCCAACTTTCCAATCCTTACCAATAACTTTTACTTCTCCTCCGGCATTTACAAGTGCTGATTCAATTCCAGAATTTTTAAGAACATCTATTGCTTTATCAACGGCATATCCTTTTGCGACAGCTCCAAAGTTAAGTTCAACATTTTTACTTTTAATGATTTTATAATCACCTGAAAGTTTTAAGTTGTTCCAACCACTTAGATTCAACGCAGAGTCAATTTCTCTTTTCGTCGGCAATTTATAAGATTGTGAATCAAAGCCCCAGACTTTCCATAAATTGTTCAGACTTACATCGAAGCAACTATTAGATAACTTTGTAACAGAATCACAAAGAACAAGCAGATTATAAATTTCTTCATCTATTCTTAATATCGTGTCAGATGAATTATTAATTTTCCAAACAGGACTTGCTTGGTCAAAAGTTGTGAACAATTTGTCAATTCTCTTTATTTCATCAAAAGCTTTTGAAATAGCATTATCAGCTTTAGTTTCATCAATTTCCCGAATCTGAATTTCTACAACCGTGCCGAGTAAAATTTGAGTCCGTTTGAATAATTGCTCCTGTTTTTCAGAATTCCGAGCAATAAAAAATCCAATAAGAAAAAGAACAATTAACCCTAACCAAATAGCTTGTCTAAAAAGTGATTTTTTAGATAATTGGCCACGGATTTTATCGGATTCAGACGGATTCTCTCGGATTAAAGGCACTTTTTAAACAAGCTCACTTTTTTCAAACAACTTTAATTAAAACTTTATTTGGAGCACAAGCAATAATATTTCCAACTTCTGTTAAAATCGAATGTTTACAAATTCCATTTCTGCAAGAAGATGAATGAACTTTTGCAATTCCATTTTCAATGCTCAAACCTGTTTTACCCAAAGCACCATCTATGAAAATGTTTTTATAATTTTTATCAAGCGAAATTCTATCAACGATTCCTTTTTCATTTTCTATCTGAATCTCTTTTTTACTTGAATTCAATAAAGAAGAAATCAAATTATCATTTCTGAACTCAGCAGTAAAAAGTAAATCGGCTTTTATTTCTTTAATATTTCTTCTTAGCTCAAAAAGAGAAAAGTTAAAATCATCCAATGAATAAACTGAATTAGAGGCATCACTTACAATTATATCAGAGTTTATTTTTTCATTTAAACGTTTTATCCGATAGATAATTTTTCCACTCTTTTGATATGAACTGTTTTGAGCTTGCGAGTGAATTCGATTAATTACCTCTCCGATTTTATTATCAGAAAATATTATTGGTTCAGCATTAGATTTTATTTTATTTCTGAATGACGATACAAGATTTAATATAACATTTTCATCTGCCGGGATAAAACCGTGGACAATGAATGATTCAGAGTTTTTAGTATTAAAAATTTTTCCGGCGGTATAACCAGCTGTAATTGCTATTGAACCAAGTCCTGCAAGTTTCAAAAAATTTCTACGTGATAACATTTTTACTCCGTTCTTTATAATGTAAAATGTATAATTTATAATGTATAATTAAATCATTCCAGCAAAGCCCATAAAAGCCAATGCTAAGATTCCTGCAACAATCAATGTAATTGGCGCACCTTGAAATGGTTTTGGGACATCTGCTAAATCGAGTTCCTCTCTGATTCCAGCCATAATAACCAAAGCTAAAGTAAATCCGGCTCCAGCTCCTAAACCAAAAATTACATTTTCAAGAAAATTGTATTCTCTCATTGAACCGAATAATGCTAATCCAAGTATAGCACAGTTTGTTGTTATAAGTGGTAGAAAAATTCCCAAAGCTCTGTATAGTGGTTGACTAACTTTTTTAATTACCATTTCTACAAACTGAACTAATGAAGCAATCACAAGTATGAAAGATGGAATTTGCAGAAATGCAAGATTATAAGGAACAAGAACCAAATTGTATAATAACCAGCTTACGATTGCAGTTATTACCATTACAAAAGTTGTTGCCATTCCCATTGAGGTTGCAGAGCTGAGTTTATTTGATACTCCAACAAATGGGCAAATGCCAAGGAAATATGCAAGAACAAAATTGTTTACTAAAGCTGCTGATATGAAAATAATAAATAATTCCATTACTTCACCTCTAATTCTTCGATTAGTTCTTCGCGTCCGACTCTTTTATAATGTGCGATTATTGATTCGTGTTCTAATCTTTTCTTTCTGTCAATATAGACATTAACCGCACCTAAAATTAATCCAAGTGTCAGAAAAGCACCAGCGGGAAGAATCATAATTAACCAGGGTTCAAATTGATCAGGCATAATCTGAATTCCAAAGAAAGTTCTAGAACCAATTATTTCTCTTATTCCGCCAAGCACTAATAAAGCAATTGTAAATCCAGTTCCCATACCAAGTGCATCTAAAAAAGCTCTTCCGGGATTGTTTTTTGAAGCAAAGGCTTCCTGTCGTCCTAAAATTACACAATTAACCACAATCAATGGAATGAAAGGACCAAGAGCTTTACTCAAATCAGGGAATTTTGCTTTCATCACCAAATCAACAATGGTAACAAATGTAGCTATTATCACTATGAATGATGCTATTCTAACTTGTGCAGGAATAATTTTTCTGATTGATGAGATAAGTAAACTTGCCATTACAAGAACAAATGTAGCTGCCAGTCCCATTGCCAAACCGTTTATTGCAGAGACAGTTACAGCAAGAGTTGGGCACAAGCCTAGTAATTGCTTTAGAACAGGATTATTATCCCACACACCCTTAAAAAATTCTTTTGACAAAGTAACTTGCTTTTTCATTTCAAACCTCCGTTATCACGAAGTTTCTTTAAGCGACTAATTCCATCATTCAAAATTGCTACAACTGCTTTTGATGAAATTGTAGCACCGGTTATTGTTTGAATTTCGTTTGATTTATCGGGTTTCTCCCCTTTAACCCAATCAATTTTAGGATTTGTTTCTAAATTCTTAAACTGAGATGTAAAAGGCTCTTCAGTAATTTTTGTCCCAAGTCCTGGAGTTTCAACTTGCTCAAGAATTTCAATTGCAGAAATATTATTTAAGTCGTCTGAAAGTCCTGCAATCAATCTGATTTTTCCTGAGAATCCGTTTCCTTCATAAACAAGTGCGTATCCAGTCGTTTGATTATTTTCATTCATAACTTTATATAATTCAAATCCTGAGTTTTCAACTTGTTGGTATTTTTTACCATCAGGTTGAACTCTGAAAATAGCAGCTTCAGTTTCAGCTTTCTGATTTGCAGCAATAAGTGGATCAGCCCAACCACTAACTATTGCAAGAAGTCCACCAGAGATTATTCCAATTGAAGTTAATACAATTATCATTTGAGCTACTTTATTCATTACTTCTTCTCCTCTTTCTTTGCTCCGAAAGTTGTTGGTCTGGTGAAACGATTAATCATTGGGACGAAAGCATTCATAATCAAAATTGAGTACATTACTCCTTCTGGTAATCCACCAAAAATTCTGATAACAACAAGAACCAAAGAAATACCTAATCCGAAAATCCACATTCCTTTATTAGTAATTGGAGAAGTAACCCAATCAGTAGCCATAAACATCGCACCAAACAAAAAACTTCCTGCAAAAATCTGAAAAACCGGTGATGGATAAGTTTGAGGATTTATCAACCAAAATATTCCACTGAAGAAAAACATTCCAAGAATCATTGAAACGGGAATACGCCAGTTAACAATTCCAACAACAATTAAAAATATTCCACCAATTAAAACTGCAATTGCAGAAGTCTCTCCGAGTGAGCCACCTACATTTCCAATTAAAAGTGGAGTAATATCAGTGACTACCTTATCAAACTTGAATGCTGCAAGTGGAGTTGCACTCGAGACGGAATCGACTGCAAAGTTTGGTTTTGTCCAAGTTGTAATTTGAACGGGAAATGCAGCTTGAAGAAAAGCTCTTCCAACCAAAGCAGGATTGAATATATTATAACCCAATCCCCCAAAAATTTGTTTGCCAAGTCCAATTGCAACAACAGAACCAATTGCAGTTGCTGAAAGAGAAAAATTTGGTGGAAGTGTTAATGCAAGTAAAAGTCCAGTTAATGCTGCACTTCCATCAAACCAAGTTATTTCTTTTT
>JANWVQ010000162.1 GCA_025056745.1 Ignavibacterium sp. | reverse complement strand
CAGAAATGATTAGAGAAATATTGGAAACAAATAATTCTGATCAGTATAATCAAATAAAGCATAAATCTAAAAACAATATAATAGTTTTTTACAAGTTCTTTAGAAATTCAAAATTACTTTATTTACACGCTTTTTTAAATGATCAGGATAAAAACAAAAAAGATTTCAAAGACTTAGTCATCTTAAATGAAAATGATGTTCTTAAACTTTCTTATAGGTCATATCCTGATTTCATTTTATATGATGAAGATACTTGGTTAGAAATTCAAAAAGAAACAGAGGGTAATCTTGCATTATCCACTGAAGAAGCTAAAATTTTGAATTCAATAATTCACAACTCATTCGATGAACCACTTTTTCCACTTTTTATAAATGGTAGAGCTGGTAGTGGAAAATCGACATTATTATACTATATTTTCTCATATATACTATTAAACCATATTCTGCAAGAAAAAAAGCTAAATAATCCTCCAATATTTTTGACCTATTCTCCAAAGCTGCTTGAAACAGCGATAAATAGCATCAAGAAAATAATTAAAACAAATGTAAGATTAAGACATTCTCTAAAGGATAATGAAGTAAAATCTGTAGAAAAGTATATAAATTCAGATTTGTTTGAGAAAAGTTTTATTACCTTTAGAGAATTCCAGAAGGGATTACTCGATAAGAGATTGATTGAAAAATTCCAAGATATAAACTATTACAGGTTTTCTAACTTCAAAGAAGATTGGATGCGATATTGCAAAACAAATCCAATCAAATTCATAAGAGGTATTTCTTCTGAGTTTGCATGGTATGTGATCAGAACTTTCATTAAGGGTATGAGAAGCAATGCCGAAGAATATTTGGAGCCTGATGAATATGATTTACTTCCTAGGGAGTTAAAGACAATAGACTTAGAAACTTATGAAAAAATTTATAAAAACGTATTTTTAAGTTGGTACAAAAAGCATTTGGAGGATAATGATTATTGGGATGATCAAGATTTAACTCGGGCAGTCCTGACGAAATTAGAAAATAATTCATTCGAATATCCCGCTGTTTTCTGCGATGAGGCACAAGACTTTAGTAATATAGAATTAGAGCTAATTTCGGAATTGTCTCTGTTCTCTAAAAGAAAATTAGAATTTAGAGACATTAAGAGAGTCCCATTAGCATTTGCAGGGGATCCTTTACAAACTATCAATCCAACAGGATTTAATTGGGAAACGATAAAAGCAAATTTTTATGAGAAAATACAGAGTGATTATGGTAGGATTTCGAAAGCTCAAATTAATTATAAAGAGCTAAATAACAATTACAGATCTTCAAAAGGAATAATAATATTTAACAACACTATTCAACTTTTAAGGGTTCTTCTTTTTAATCTTAAAAATATAACTCCTCAAGAAGCTTGGTTTCAATCTGAATTCATTATTAATCCCACTCTTAAAATTGATGATTTATCGATTTTAGAAGAGGCTTTAAGGGATAGTGCTAAATTAAAAACAATAATTATTCCTTGTGAAGAAGATCAAGAAAAAGAATACATCTTAAATAGAGATTCTTTTTTAAAGCAAAGGGCAATAATTAATGGTGAAGTATCACAAAACATTTGGAGCCCTATGAATGTAAAGGGTTTGGAATATAACACCGTAATTATTTATAACTTTGGAGAATATCTTTGTAATAGTATTTCAATTAATCTAAGAGAACTTGTTGAAAATTTAATAAATAATTCTAATTTTTCTATAGACTTATCTAAAAGCAAAAAGATAGAATTGGAATATTTCTTAAATAAACTTTATGTTGCAACATCGAGAGCAAAGAAATGTTTGATTATTGTAGATACACAACAGGGCTACGATTTTTTATGGTCTATTTTTGATAATTATTCTAAACAATTAGTAGAAAGTTACTCTAATTTATTCAATGACAACATTGACTGGGACATTGATAATAATATCTCCGAATTTCAATTTTCTACTGAGGTCGTAAATACTGAAGATGATAATCCAGAATATTTGGCTTACTCTTACTACAAAGATGGCTTGAGCTCTTATAATCCAAGAAAACTTAGAAGTGCCGCAGAATATTTTAGATTTTGTCAGAAACATACCGAGGCAAATAGATCATTAGCTAAAGCATATGAGTTTGAGAATAATTTCATTAGGGCAGCTGAGTATTATGAAAAAATTCAAGAGGGAGATGAAGCGACAAAATGTTATTGGAGAACCAACGACCCAGATAAATACCAAAAAATAGTAAGTGTTTTTAGTAAAATACCATTGAATCCAAACAATATTTTTTATTTGGCCTCCAAATTTTTGCTTACCGAAAATAAAAAAGAGGAGTCCATACTATGTCTTAGAGATTTTTATAAACTTATAAAAATAAGTGAGAGGAACGATTTTTATATTATTAGTCATAATAATTGGAAGCCTTTTTATAATAGCCTATTATCTTCTCTTAAAGATTATAGTTTAGAATTTCCAAATCTTAATGATTGGGATGATGTCATTGATATACTCAAAAAGTTGGGTGAATTAGGAGTTCAAATTAAAAAGCAAAGAGATTATATAGAATTACTCTTTAATCTAAAACAATATAATGATGTTATAAATGAACTTAAAGAAAATAATGATACAGAAAACGATCTTTTTATTAAAGCAAATGCTTTATCTATAACTTACCCTGGTAACTTAGAGTATTACTTTAAGTTAAAGGACTATAATCAAATAAATTCTCTTTATTTACTTAATAAAAACAAATTAGAATCTCTAAAATTTTACGAACTAGAAATAATCTTAAAATCTTTAATTGAATCACAAGATCTAAATTCCTTGAAGGTCTTTCTATCTAATCATTTTGATCAGATTAGTGATTTATTCGGTGAATCGTTATTAGAGCGAGTTCTTTTAATTGCTTTTGAAAAAAGATTCTATGCTATTGGTTTTGATATCATTCAAAAATTGAGACATAGAAAAGAAGATGAATTTTTTGCCAATATTATAAAAAGTGTTTTTCATCTAAATGATGTCAGGATTATAACTTATTTTGTTTGTTTATTCTTAAGTCAAGAAATCACGTTTAATAGATTTCACACGGTGGTAGATATTTTAGAAAGAAAGCGAGCAATTTTTGATTTCATTCCAGACGAACTCATAAATAAACCAAGCCTTGAGAAGGTATTATTGTTTTTTTTAGCAAAAAAAACAGATTTTAAAGCTAGTAAAGAACCCAGAGAGAGAATTCAATCTTATGTGAAAAATTTACTTGTTGAAGATAACAGATGGAGAAACTTATGTAGTTTACAGGTTGCTTCCGCAGCAATTGAAAGATTAGAATATCACATAAACTCCAGAGAATTTTATGAAAAAATTATTAAATCCAATTTATTTAATGATATTGATGTTTATTATGCGAAAAAAAGGTGGTTAAAAGTAAAGATGAAACAATCTTTGACTATGAAAG
>JANWVQ010000107.1 GCA_025056745.1 Ignavibacterium sp. | reverse complement strand
TTCATAATAAATGGCAAAAAGAATATAGTTGAATGCGGAACAAATAAAACTGATATGAAGGATAAGAAATTTGCAGAATACCAGAATCCTAAAATCAGTTTATGTTTAAACAAATAATGATGAGAAGTTTTTAGATGTCTGCTTTTTCTTGATAAATATTCCTTGATACTTTCTGATGGATAAGAGTAAACGAAAGAATTTTTGTCAAGGAAGTATCCAATCTTGAAATTCTTCTTGACACATTCTCTAATAAATAAATCATCATCTCCGCTCAAAGTTTCAGTTGTATTATTGTAACCATTAACTTCTATATAAACTGATTTTCGAAAAGCTAAACTTCGTGCAGTTGCACCAAAAGGGAATCCAAGCTCGACTGATGAGAAGTAGAGTATAAAATTTTTCAGATTTTCATAAGAAGATATTTTGCTGATTAAAGAACTTCCAACTAAAAAGGGAGAGTATCCAAAGACTAAATCATTTCCTTGCGATATTTTGTTTGAAATACTTTTGAGCCAATCTTTTTCAATAATACAGTCAGCATCAGTAATTGCAATTATGTCAAAATTTGCTTGCTGAATTCCGATTTCCAAAGCTCCTTTTTTGCCAGCTATTTTTTTATCAGTTGCCTGAAATAATTTAATGTTCGTTAAAGAACTGTTTTTAATAATTTCAATGCTGTTATCAGATGAGTTATCATCAACAAAAATTATTTCAAAATTTTCTGTTGGATAATCAATTGACCTTAAGCTATTTACTAGTTGAGGTAAATATTTTTCTTCGTTTTTGAAAGGAATAATAATAGAGATTTTTAATTGATTAGAATTTTTAACTGCAGTTAGATTTATCTTATAAAATGATTTTGTCAAAATGAGATATGATAAGCAGAGTAAAATTGTTAAGATGATTGGTAATAAAATCACAGGCATTAAAATTTCATAAAATTTTAATTACAATTTATCATAATTTTTATTATGTTTAAGCAATAAATTGATAATAATCATTAAAGAGCAAAAATTGACATCAACTTTCAACAGTTTATTTAATCCATTCTATTAACATTTCGTTTAACTAATTCAAGGTATTCTAATGAAAAAATCATTTATTTTATTTTCTCTTTCCATTTTTTGTTTGATATGCAAACTGAGTTATGCTCAAGACATTTTGCCAGAAGATAGCAAGATCTGGTCAAAAGTTGAGATTGATCCAAAGTCGGTTCCTTTAGTTGGCTCATCAAATTACAAGTATATCCCAGCTGAGCCAATAATAAGAAAATTTAATGTTGATGGACTTGATGTTGTTGTATATCCAAATTATCGTGTAAGACCCACTACCAATACGACTCAATCAGAACTTTCAATAGACATTCATCCTACAAATAATAGTGTACTATTCGCGGGAGCAAATACTACGAACTGGCCGGTTACAACATTGTATGGAACAGGTGTGTATTGGACATTAAATGGAGGAACAACTTGGTCAGGCACTGATCAGCCTTCATTTACAAACTCTGGAGATCCTGCTAATGTAATTGGTACTAATGGATACTTTTATATTGGTTATATATCTAGCTCAAGTGGACAAGGAATAGCTCGTTCAACCAATAATGGATTAAATTGGACAACATATACTGTGGCACCTAATCCAGGTTCATTAGCTGATAAAAATCATTTAGCAATTGATAAAAAAGTAGGAAGTCCTTTCGAAAATAGATTGTATGCTACGTGGACAGATTTTGGAGGCACAAATAATAATCAAGCAGTCGTTAGGTATTCAACAAACTTTGGAGAAACTTGGAGTTCATCAATAAACCTTTCTTCTACATTATCACCTGGTAGCCACGCTCAGGGAGTAAATGTTCAAACAGGACCTAATGGAGAAGTTTATGTTGCTTTTGCAATTTATGATAATTGGCCGGGTGGCGAAGATGCTATAGGTTTTGCAAAATCAACCGATGGAGGGGTTACTTGGACTCGATCAAGAATATATGGAGCATTAACTCCTAATGGAAATATTAATTTTGGAATCAGGGGTAATCTAAAGCCAACAAATATTCGTGTTGCATCATTTCCCTCGATGGCAGTTGATAGAAGTGGTGGGCCAACAAATGGTTACATTTATATAACTTGGCCTCAAAGAAGTGTTGCTCCTGCCGGAAGTGATCCAGATATAGTTATGATTCGTTCAACTGATGGTGGAAATACTTGGAGTGCACCTAAAAGAGTTAACGACGATCCATTAAATAATGGAAAAGATCAATATTATCCTTGGTGTACTGTTGATCAGTCAAATGGTTATGTTTATGTTGTTTTCTATGACAACAGGGAAACAACTAATGATAGCACCGGCGTTTATATGGCAGTTTCTTATGATGGGGCACAATCTTTTGTCAATTTCAGAGTAAGCGATAAAAATTTCAGACCTAAACCGATTACTGGTTTATCAAGCGGTTATCAAGGTGATTATATCGGAATTGCTGGTGGTGGTGGAAAAGCCTACCCGTTTTGGATGGATGATAGAACTGGTGTTTATCAAGCTTGGATTACAGAAGTCGTTTTGGGTCCACCTTGTCCTGCACAATCAGCTTCAAATCCATTTCCAGCTGATGGTAGTAGTAGTGTATCTGTTAACATTCCTCAATTAACTTGGTCAAATGGAGCTGGTGTAACACAAGTAGAAGTATGGTTTGGTGAAGGAGCCAATATTTCTCAGATTTATAATGGTCCTGCAATTTCTTCTATCAATCCTCCTGTGAGTTTAGGTTATAATAAAGTTTATAGTTGGAAAGTGGTAGCCAAAAATGATACTTGTTCAGCACCTGCACCTGTCTGGTCATTTAAGACAGAGCTAAGTCCTGGAACGGTTTTATTAGAACCATTTCAAAATCTAAATAATTGGACACCTGCAGGACCTTTAGGATTGACAAATTGGACAGTTCAAAATACTAATAATGCTACTGGTTTATCTTCGCCCGAACTCAGATTATCTTGGACACCTCAGTTTAACGGTCAATCTTATCTTCGTTCTACACCTATAAACGTTCCTCCGAACCAGGAAATGACTTTAGAATTTCGTCATTTCTTTGATTGGTATGCTAATCCAAGTGGAACAATAGGTGTTGCAGTAACCTATGATAATGGTGCAACATATACTACGATTTGGCAAATCGTAAATCCTACTGCAAATGTAGGCCCTGCCACTGTAACAACTAATTTTGTTGCTAACTCAACTCCGTTAAGAATTGCGTTTTTCTTTAATGGTAATTCATTCAACTTCGATTATTGGTATATTGATGATGTAATACTATCGTACATAATTCCAGTAGAATTGACATCGTTTACTGCAAAAGCTTATGATGATAAAGTTGAATTAAATTGGACAACAGCAACTGAAAAAAATAATCTTGGATTTGAAATTCAAAGATCTTCAGGTGATGAATTTAAGGCAATTGGATTTATAGATGGTAAAGGAACAACACTTCAACAAAATAATTATTCATTCATTGATATGGATGTTAAGTCAGGAAATTATAAATATAGATTAAAGCAAATTGACTTCGATGGAAAGTTTGAATTTTCAAAAGAAATAGAAGTTGAAGTTAATCCTGTATTGATTTATTCATTAGAGCAAAACTATCCTAATCCTTTTAATCCTTCGACCCTGATAAAATATTCAATAGCTGAAGATGGTCTTGTAAAAATTTCTTTATACAATTCGCTTGGTGAAAAAGTTTCAACTCTATTAAATAAATATCATACCGCTGGAAGACATCAAATAGAATTCAATTCAAATGGTTTTTCAAGTGGGGTTTATTTCTATTCTATAGAGGTAAATGGTTACAAGTCTGTTCGAAAAATGATCATTATGAAATAAAGATTTATATTGAAGGAGTTGTCTAAAAAGCAACTCCTTTTTAATGATATGAAATTCAAAAACTTTTTATCCTTAAAAAAATTAGGAGAAATTATTAAGGATGCCCACAACAAAGAAAAAATCTCAGAATAAGAGACCAAAAACTTTCATTTTAGATACAAATGTAATACTTCACGATGCTGACTCAATCAATATGTTTCAAGAAAATGATGTTGTAATTCCTTTAACAGTAATAGAAGAATTAGATCATTTCAAAAGAGGGAGCCAAGTTATAAATCTAAATGCAAGAGAATTCGCTCGTACACTTGATTCATTGACTGGCTCTGCCATTTTTAATGGTGGCGTTTCAATGGGCAAAAATAGAGGTAAACTTAAAATTGCAATTTCACGTGGATTAAGTCAGGAAATAAAAGAAATATTTAAAGAAGATACACCTGATCATAGAGTTCTTGGAGTTGCTTTAGAATGGAAAAAGAAACTTGAAGGTAAGTCAAAAGTAATTCTTGTTTCTAAGGATGTAAATCTTAGAATGAAAGCAAAAGCACTAGGAATACCAGCTGAAGATTATACAACTGATAGAGTTAAAAGTATAGAAGAGCTATATTCAGGCAAAGCAATAATTGAGAATTTTGATGATAGCATACTAATTAACTTCTTCAAACCACCATTTGAGATTTCAGCAGTTGATTTCCTAAAAAGATACAAAGATGAAATCTATCCCAATAAATATTTCATACTAAGAAATCAAAATAGATCTGTATTAGCTCAGCTTGATATGAATAAAGAAACATTGAGAAAAGTTGATAAAAACATTGTTTTTGGTATTAGTCCAAGAAATGCTGAGCAGACTTTTGCTGTTGATGCATTAATTAATCCGAACATACAATTAGTTTCTTTAACTGGTAAAGCTGGAACAGGTAAAACTTTATTAGCATTAGCTTCTGCTTTGTCTGTAAGGAAAATGTATCGTCAAATTTTCATTGCCAGACCAATTGTTCCATTAAGTAATAAAGATATTGGATTTTTGCCTGGAGATGTTGAAAGTAAACTTGCACCATATATGCAACCACTTTGGGATAACTTAAAAGTAATTCAAGATCAATTCCCAGAAGCCGATAAAAATTATCAGTTAATTAATTCAATGGTAAAAGAAGAAAAGCTTGTAATAGAACCCTTGTCTTACATTCGTGGTAGAAGTCTTCAGAGAATTTTTTTCATTGTTGATGAAGCTCAAAATTTAACTCCTCACGAAATTAAAACAATTATTACACGAGCTGGCGAAGGTTCTAAAATTGTTTTTACAGGAGATATTTATCAAATTGATCATCCTTATCTTGATGGTCAGTCTAATGGATTATCATATTTGATAGATAGATTTAAGGGACAGAGGTTGTACGCTCACGTTAATCTTGAGAAAGGTGAGAGATCAGAACTTGCTGAAATAGCTAGCAATTTGCTGTAAAAGGATTTTTTATTAATTTTAAATACCAAAAAAAAGGAGTTATTATGAAAAATCTACTATTACCTTTCGTTTTAATTTATTCATTCCTCACATTTGCTCAAGTTGCTCACTTCGGTAAGGAGATAAAGTTAACTGAGTTTACTGAAATCTCTGATATCCTCGAAAATCCAGAAGAATTTGTTGATGAAAGAGTTTTAATATCAGGGAAAGTTGTTGATGTTTGTTCAAAGTCAGGCTGTTGGATGGAACTACAAGATGATAACGGTAATGAAATTATAGTTAAAGTAAAAGATGGAGAAATCGTTTTTCCAGAGTCAATAGTAGGTTCCACAGCTGTTGTTGAGGGGTTAGTTTACAAAATTAGCTTAAGCAAAGAAGAAGCAATAGAATTCTTTGAACATTTGGCTGAAGAAGAAGGTGAAGAATTTGATCCTTCAACAGTAACTGGTCCTGTAACAATTTATCAAATTAAAGGTATCGGTGTAGAAGTTGACCTTGATGAAGAGTAGCTAATAAATAAAATTTTAATCACTCAAGACCCCGAAGAAATTCGGGGTTTT
>JANWVQ010000085.1 GCA_025056745.1 Ignavibacterium sp. | reverse complement strand
TTTAATCCAATTTGTTCCATCTATTGATTCTGCATATAGAACGTGTTTTTTTGCGTTACCCTGATCTCCATAATACCACATTTTGTATTTCCCTTGTTCGTATAAAAGAACAGGCTGGGCAACTCCATAAAAATCAAAATAATTATTTCCATTTGTTAGAACTGGATTTGTTGGATTATCAACCCAATTAAGATTAGACTGTTGTATTCCCCAAGTAACAAAAATTCGAATAGAGCCCAAACCCATTCCAGTTGGTTGAAGGACTAGATTTATTTGAGTTACCATTCCAGCAATAATATTTACATCTGTCTCCCCACGATAAACAACTACCATTGAATCGTTTAATGCATCTACTTTCAATCTCCACGTCCCTTCTGGAATATTATTCAGAACTAAATCAGCTGAAGTATCAGATAAAAAATTCATTGTTGCAACAATACTTGAAAAACCAGGTCGTGATAAAGTAGCTTTGATAAGAACAATACCTTGTGGGGCATTTTGTCTGTCAATTTTTAATAAAACTTTTCCAGAATTATTTGTATTTACCAGATTTGAATTTTCATTGCAGGAAATGAATAAGATTAGCAAGAGGAAGGCAAAGATGATGATTAAGTTTTTCATGAAAACCTCATAATTTTCAATTACAAATTAAGAGTTATCTAAATATTTGTCAATGTTTTTTATACAAGTTCAATAAAAATATCTTGAGTCCATCTTACCATTAATCAACCTGTATATATTCTTTTATTTATTGTTAATAAGGATAAGAATTTGATTGATAATAAAAGAGATGTAATTATGAAAACTTCTGCTATTAAATCTCAATTATTTTTTAGTTACCAAGAAAACTCAACTTTAATCAAACTAACATAATTCTTATTTAATCTCAATTAAATAAACTATTTATGAAGGACTTGCTTTATCCATTCATTATACCTGATTTCATCTTCAATGAGAATATCAATTAGTTCATCGAATGATATATGATAATTTCTATTAGGTAATTTTTTTGCTTTAGTCGGATTTCTATAAATAACTTCTAATTAAAGATTTCTGTAAAGACTTTTATGTATTATTAGAAATTTTCAAACATCAAGATTTAGTTTGGGAAAAAACCTTTTAAATAAATTCTTCAATTTAATGTGCTTCTCCTTAACAAATTACAAAATCATCCACTGAATTTGTGTTAAGTATTTTTCACATTGCCCTAGCATACTTTGAAGCTAAACCCCATCCTTTTTTGATAAAGATATTACCAACTATAAAAAATCAAGTTTTTCCAAATTTAATTTTAATAGTATAAGAAATAATTTTTTTCTTGTAATAAAATTTGGCCTTCTTAAAATTGATTCGTGATTGAAAAATATTCCACAAGAAATTAAAATATAATACGTTTCTTGGTAATTAACACAAAACAATTTTGCAATGGCTTTGAGATTCTAGAAAGAGATGTTAGATGTATTATAAAAGTTTCATCAATTGGTAATTTATCATTATCTAAATTTCCAAAAATCTCAATACTTGAGTATTGATAGGCTTTAATGTTTTTATTGAATATTCTTAAAGCTTCAATAATATTCGCGGTAGAAATGATATTAAATTCAAGAGTTCATATTGGATGTTCAAAAGATAGCTCAATAATATTTTGAGATGCTAAATTATATAACTCATCGGGATTATATATTTTAAATAATCAGATAAGGTTTAAAGATTCAAGAAGATTCGCTCCTCAAGTTCGATATCACTTTAAATGCTTAAATAATTTAATTCTTAAAAACATTTCAAATATAAATTACGGATCACCCCAATGATGAGATAATTTTTCTCCAAAAGAAACTTACTTAAATAAGAACAGTTCTGATAAGTTATAACCGTAATAAATGCGGTTTTTATAAAATATCTTCATAAAGTTTAATTGTTTGCCTAGCTGTTTTTAACCAAGAAAAATCTTCTTTCCTTTCTCTGCCCTTTTTAATTAGTTTATGTCTATAATCTTCATTAAAAATTACTTGAGATATTGCACTAATAATATCATTAACATCTTTAGGATCGAAATAAATTGCAGCATCTTTTGCCAATTCAGGTAGTGAACTAACATTACTCAATACTAAAGGACAGTCACAA
>JANWVQ010000041.1 GCA_025056745.1 Ignavibacterium sp. | reverse complement strand
ATCCACCAATTTTTAATGATGATATTATTTGATTAAAAAAATAAATTCTGTCTTTGTATGAAAGGCGTAAAAAAATATTCCATCTAAATCATAATACTTCTCAGGTTATTTGTATTCTAATATGTCCGATAAAATGTAATTTATTTGAGCATTCTTCTCTCTTGCAAGCTTTAAGGCTTTTTCTCTTGCTTTTTCACTGAAATCATCAACATCTACCTTCCATCCTAAAAAAGCAGCAAAAACTGCATTTCTTTCTTCTCCTTCAGCAGACAAAGATATTTTCCCAAACTTTTTTGAAATTATTTGTTCTCGAAGGAACTCGTTTGGTTCTGTTCCATATATACTCATCTGTAGAAAATCTTTCATCTCAAAATTGTTTATTCATTTAGCACACCAAAATTTTGAAAACAAATTTATCAATTAATTAAAGTATTACATAAATTAAGTAGTTGTTTTTTTATAACAGATATGTTACAAAGCTTTTTTATTTTTGTAAAGATTATCTCAGGATTTTAAATGGATATTAATATTAGGAATATAAATAATTTTATTATAGTTGGAGACAGAGTTTTAATTAAACCAGAGAGTGAAGAAGGTAAAACTGCTAGTGGGCTTTATTTACCGCCTGGAATTACTGAAAAAGAGAAGATTCAAAGTGGGTATGTTATAAAAGTCGGGCCAGGTTATGTAACAGCCGCACCACCTGAAGATGAACCTTGGAAATCAACTGAAGAAAAGGTAAAATATATACCGCTTCAAGCAAAACAGGGAGATTTAGCAATATTTTTAAGAAAAGAAGCTTATGAAATTGAATTTGATCGTGAAAAATATTTGATAGTTCCCCACTCTGCGATTTTATTACTTATTCGAGATGAGGATTTGTTATAATTTATTCCCACCAACTTACAATTTGAAATCTTCTAGTTTCTAAAGCACTTGATATGAGATTTAGAGCACTACTACTATAGAAACATTTGAAGTTTCCATTTGAAATATTCAAGTCAACATCATTACTTGCTATTACAATTCCACCCCAAACCTTTCCATTACCATTTAATTTTGTAATGATTTTCGCATTTTGATAAGCAATGATCAACCCGACATACGTGAAGTTTCCGTTAATTTCTAGATTTCCATTAACTACTAGAACTCCACATCCACTAATTGAATTAATTTTTATACTACCATTTATAAAGGTTACTTTTGGAGAGTTTTGTGTACCTAGATTTGAGTATTTATTTAGGTCGTTACTACTATTTATAATAATATCAGGATTACTTACCAAAGCTTGTGCATAAGAAATCCAATTTACTGAATCATTTACAACTTGAACACTTGGCGTGCTTCCTGCACCAATTATGCTTGCCGAACCACTAATATTTGATAATATTGTTGTCCTATGCGAATTGCTACTTACTCCAATTCCAGGAATTGATGTGCTTCCGGGGATTGGTGTTTCTTGTCCAACTTGATAGTTATGTCCACTAATTGTGATATTACCATTAATTTTAACACCACTAACCGTGTTTGTTGCAATTCTGAAACCTGATGGTAAAGGATAAACACCTACTTTATCAGCGCGGGCTCTGACTATTGTCGTGTGGTTATAACCCATAAAATTTGAAACGGATCTTACCGTGACCAATGACTCGGGACCAGTAATTTGAATATTATATTTACCATTAAAAAGAGAATTATTATTGAAAGTTTTATTCAATAAAGTTCTATCTTCTTTAAGCTTTTGTAAATAAATCTCAACACCAGAATTTGCAATAAGTCTTGCTTGAGTTTTACTAAACATCTCTGTAGTAGCACTTAAAGCTTCTTTAGTATTAGAATTCAATTTCAATACGATAAATGCAACCAAAGCGCCAAGCCCTAAAACAATTATTAAAGAACTTTTTCCCATTTTACAAATTCCTTGGACTAATTGTTAATTCCCAATATGTAAAGGTTGAATCTTTTGGAGTAATAAAAACATTATTAAACTTAATTGTTGGAAGAATCCAGAATTCTGCCCTTATATACTTAATATTGTTAAGCATTGTTGTGGGATTGCCAAATCTATCAAAATATGAAAACTTGAATTTACTTATCCCTAAATTCGGACCTCTTAAAGTATCTTTTGAGTTAATAATTCGAATTAGATTTAATTTATTTTGATTTTCAGCTATTACTTTATATTCAACAATATCAATCTGCCCGTGTCCGCTTGATCCGGGTGGTTGTAAATCCGCATAGTATTTTACTGAATGAGAATCAACACTTATAAAAGAAACCCCGTTGTAATTATAACCAATTTTTCTTAAGTCATTACTTAAAATTTCAGCAAGAGTTTTTGCATTTTGATGAATAACAAGTTCTTTGTCAGATGATATAGATGTACTCATTGTGTATAAATTGAAATCCATTATCATCAATAATAAAATCCCACCAATAAAAAACGATCCCAATAAGTCAAGTAAGTTTTGCATATTACTTTGAATGTAATGTAAATATAAATGATAATTTTACTTCATTACTCATATATGGACTGTTAACCTTAACATCAACTCTCTTATAAAATGTTTGTGTAAAACTCCTTAAATCTTGATTATTTTCATTTACATAGTATACGTTGGAGATAATTGTATAATTTTCTGCGTGAGGCAGAGAAACATTTTTTACAAATCCATTATAGTCGTCAATATCGTCATAATTATTTACTGAAACCTCCCCACTATCAGGGCCCAAACTATTCGTTGATGTTAATTGTTCTTTATTAATTGCTTGAAAAACAACTGTTTTTTCATCGAAGGCTCTTAATTTTATTTCTTCAATCAAATCATCTGCTAAGGAAAATGCTGTTAAAAAAACTTTATTATCAATTTCATTAGTTAAATTTTGCAACACCACACCATTGAAATTAAGAGATATAAAGGAAAATAATAAAAGTGCACCCATTGCTAACATTGTATTAATATTCATAATTAAATAACTCTTTTTTTTAATTAAGTCAAAAATTAAGCCTCGATTTTTTATTTAATAATCGAAATTTTATTATCAATATTTAAAAATATGTAAAAATTACTTGTAAAAATTGCTTGTAATCATTTTTAATGTCCAGATCAAATACTAAAATTTTAACGAAATAAATAACTTTTGTTTTATTCATAAACAAATTCATAATTAACAAATTATTTTTAATTTTAATATTTTTGCAAACAACAATAGAAAGGCAAAAAATGACACAGAATTTAGATATGATCAATAACTTTTACTTTAGTTTTCGCCAAAAATTAAATCAGGCACGCGAAGTTCTGAAAAGACCAATGACTTACGCAGAAAAGGTTCTCTATACCCATCTATGGAATAAAGTAGATCGTGAATATGTCCGTGGTAAAGATTATGTTGAATTAGCTCCAGATAGAGTAGCTATGCAAGATGCTACTGCTCAAATGGCTTTATTACAGTTTATGTCTGCAGGTCGAAAAACCACTGCTGTTCCGACAACCGTCCATTGTGATCATCTTATTCAAGCACAGGTTGGTGCCAAAGATGATCTACTTCGCGCAAATGAAGAAAACAAAGAAGTTTTTGATTTTTTAGAAAGTATTTCAAGAAAATATGGAATTGGATTTTGGAAACCTGGTGCTGGAATTATTCATCAAGTTGTGTTGGAAAATTATGCTTTCCCTGGTGGGATGATGATTGGAACAGATTCCCATACTCCAAATGCCGGTGGTTTGGGGATGATTGCAATAGGTGTAGGAGGTGCAGATGCAGTTGATGTTATGGCTGGAATGCCGTGGGAATTAAAATGGCCTAAATTAATTGGAGTAAAATTAACCGGGAAACTAAATGGTTGGACATCACCTAAAGATGTAATTCTAAAGCTTGCTGGAATTTTGACAGTTAAAGGTGGCACAGGCGCCATTGTTGAATATTTTGGTGATGGCACTTCATCAATTTCTTGTACTGGCAAAGCAACCATTTGTAATATGGGAGCTGAAATTGGTGCAACCACTTCAATATTTCCATACGATCATAGAATGTTCACTTATCTCAATGCTACAAAAAGAAGTGACGTTGCAAACTTAGCTCAGCAACTTGCTGATGAATTAAAAGCAGATGATGATGTCCTTCAAAATCCTGATAAATATTTTGATCAAATAATTGAAATAAATCTTGATGAATTAGAACCACATTTAAATGGACCTTTCACACCTGATAAAGCTTGGCCTATCTCTCAAATGAAAGAAGCAGTTGCAAAAGAAGGCTATCCAGATAAAATCTCTGTTGCTTTGATTGGTAGTTGCACAAACTCAAGTTATGAAGATATTGATAGAAGTGCTAATATTGCTAAACAAGCTCTTCAAAAAGGTCTTCGTGCTAAATCTCAATTTACAATTACTCCAGGTTCCGAACAAGTAAGAGCTACTATCGAAAGAGATGGACAATTGAAAACCCTTACAGAAATTGGAGGATTAATTTTAGCAAATGCCTGTGGCCCTTGTATTGGAATGTGGAAAAGAATGGATATAAAAACTGGAGAAAGAAATACTATTGTTACTTCTTTCAATAGGAACTTTGCAAAAAGAAATGATGGTAATCCAGAGACTTTGGCTTTTGTCGCATCTCCTGAAATAACTACTGCCCTTGCTTTGGCAGGTAGATTATCATTCAATCCATTAACTGATGAATTAGAAAACGAATATGGTGAAAAAGTAAAACTCGATCCTCCAGTTGGAGAAGAACTTCCATCAAAAGGCTTCGATGAAGGGAATTCTGGTTTTATACCACCTTCAGAGAACGGAGAAGACATTGAAGTTATCATTGATCCAAATAGTGATCGATTGCAACTTCTAAAACCTTTTGAACCTTGGGATGGAAAGGATTTTATAAACTTACCAGTATTATTAAAGGTCGCTGGAAAATGCACAACCGATCATATATCAATGGCAGGTCCTTGGTTAAAATATAGAGGACATTTAGATAATATTTCAAACAATATGTTTTTGGGTGCAATCAACGCATTTACTGGCGATGCTGGAAAAACAAAAAATATTTTCACTGGTGAGTATAAATCAGTTCCTGAAGTTGCTCGAGAATATAAATCTAAAGGAATTGGTTGGGTTGTAATCGGTGATGAAAATTACGGCGAAGGCTCATCAAGAGAACACGCTGCAATGGAACCGAGATATTTGGGTGGCAAAGCAATTATTGCTAAAAGTTTTGCACGAATTCACGAGACTAATCTTAAGAAACAAGGAATGCTACCATTAACTTTCTCTAATCCTCAAGATTATGATAAAATAAGAGAGGATGATAAACTAAATATTTATGTATCTGAGCTTCAACCAGAAAAACCATTGAGAGTTATAATAAATCACTCTGATGGAACAACCGAAGAAATCTTTTTGAATCATACGATGAATGCTTCACAAATAGAGTGGTTCAAGGCTGGTAGTGCACTTAATCTTATAGCAAAAAGTCAGAAGTAAATATTTTATAAATAAAGTTAAACTTTCACGGGCTGTCTTAACAGAACTTAAACTTCGTTTATAAAAAATTTATTCTATTTTTAGAGTTAGGGCAGCCTTATTTTTTTTCTTAATGCTTTTTTAAACTCAATAATTAAATAATAACTAATAATAATCCAGATTAAATCTTTAAATTTTAGTTAATAGCTCTTAGGACAATTATTCCTGTATGCTTTTTGACTTTTTTAACATAACCTTGTAAAGGTTCATCTGTAATTTGAACATAACTACCTTTCTCAGGTGCGTGAAGTAAGTAGATCCTATTATCATTACCTTTTACTGCAATACCAACGTGTCCTACATCTAATCCTTTTTGATTTGTTGTAAATGCAATGAAATCTCCCTCAAGAATTTTTTCTTCGATTTTTCTGATATCATCTGCGGCTAAATAAAAATAATTTCGATTTGAGATTTCATTTTCAATTTTTTTCATTATATCAATAAATTTTTGATTGTTCTTTAAATGTTTGTAAAGATGATGATTCGAAGTCATATAATTTAACTTGAAAGAGACTTTAATTCCTCCGAGTCTTTCCGTTACATCTTCTATCAAATTCTTTCTTTGATTATGAAATATCCAATCTGAAAAATAATGCAGTCGAGAAGTATAGTCTTTTATCAAACCATCTCTATATCGGATTTTTCGTAAGTAATCCTTAAAGTCATCAAATGAAGTTTTCTGATTTTTAACACAAAGTGAAATAGCAAAAACAGTTTCTAAAAATGTTGTGCAATCGAGTGTTCTTAAATTTATTATAAGTTCTTCATCATCGGTTATTTCAAGAGTGTGAGCCTCGTATGGTGTTGATATGAATGATTTACCAATAAAAGATATTATTTGATTAATTGGCAACTGACTTAGATTATTTTTTTCGGCTAATTGAATTTTCGAATTAAAAATTGAAATATCTTCATCAGTATAAATTTGACTAAAAGTTTTTGATGATATAACAATTATTATTAAAAATTTTATTAAAAATTTCATAATTACACATTAAAATATATCTTCATTAGAAACTTCTGTAATTTCAGCAATTTGTCGAGCGTGAGCAAGATTTTCGAATCTTGCATATTCTTTTATAAAAGCAAGTCTGACTTTACCAGTGGGACCGTTTCTTTGTTTTCCTATTATCACTTCAGCGATTCCCTCTGTTGGATTTCCATCTTCATCTTTTTCAAGGCCATAAACTTCAGGTCTATTTAGGAAGAGGACAACATCAGCATCTTGTTCTATTGAACCAGATTCTCTCAAATCTGAGAGCATTGGCCTTTTATCTGCACGAGATTCAACAGCTCTATTTAACTGTGCCAATGCGATAACCGGAATGTTTAATTCTTTAGCCAAGGATTTCAAAGAGCGCGATATATGAGAAATTTCCTTTTCTCTGTTCTCAGCATTGGGAGGACCTTGCATCAATTGAAGATAATCAACTATTATCATTCCAACTTTCTTTTCTACTTTAAGCCTTCGAGCTTTTGCTCTTATTTCGAGGACAGTTTGTGAAGGGGTATCATCAACATAAATTGGTGCTTTAATCAATTTACCAGCATTTTTACTAAGTTTAGCTCCATCTTGGTGTGGTAATTTTCCTGTTCTAACCAAATGAGCGTTTAATCTTGCTTCTGCACAAAGTAATCTAATAACTAATTGCATCGTTGACATTTCCAAACTAAAAACCCCAACAGGTATTTCATAATCTATTGCAGCGTTTCTTGCTATAGACAGAGCAAATGCAGTTTTTCCCATTGATGGCCGGGCTGCAATTATAATTAAATCGGATCTTTGAAAACCACCTAACAAATTATCTAGTTCATAAAATCCAGATGGTACTGCAAATGAACTATAATTTTGTGAATGAATAGCTTCTAAGTATTCAATTGCGTTTTTAACTGCAGTATCCATTCCTTGATAATTTCGCTTAACTTGAACTTCCGATATTTCTAATATTTTCCTTTCAGCTTCATCAAGAATTTCAAAAGCATCTTTATTACCTTCGTAAGCTTCTTTTTGAATTGCATTTGCACTTTCAATTAAAGAACGTAGTATTTGCTTTTCAACTATTATCCTTGAATGAAATTCTATCATAGCAGGAGAAGAAACATCCTGAGCAAGTTTGCTCAAGTAAGCTGCTCCACCAATTGCATCAATTTGATTTCTTTTACTTAATTCATCATAGACAGTGACCGTATCAATTGGTTCATTTGATTCGAATAAAGATAACATCGCTTCAAAAATCATTTGATGAGCTGGTTTATAGAAACTATCTTTATTCAAAATATCTAATACTTTAGCAATAGCATCCTTGTCGATTAAAATAGCTCCTAAAACCGCAGCCTCTACATCAGGGGCAGAAGGTGGAATATTTGTAGCAGGAGAAATATTATTTGTAATTTTTCTTGTAGTTTTAGCCATCGTTTAGTTTGATTGATTGTTAATTAATTCATCATAAAGTTTTCTAAATTCTTGAACATCTTTCCAACAATCTCTTTTCCAGGAAGGATTTCTTAACAATGCCGCAGGATGAAACGTAACCATAACTTTTATTGAATTATAATTAAATACCTTCCCTCTAAGTGAATTTAATGAATCTTTTTTACCCAATAATCCTTTTGCAGCAGTTAATCCTAAACAAAGGATCAATTTTGGTTTAATTAATTCGATTTGCTTTTTCAAGTAATTAATGCAAGCGTCCATTTCATCTTGCAAAGGAACTCTATTGTTAGGTGGTCTACATTTTACAATATTAGCGATATAAACTTCGTCTCTGCTAAACTTAATGGCTTTTAAAATATCTGTTAATAGCATACCAGCTCTACCAACAAAAGGTAATCCTTGTAAGTCCTCCTCTGCTCCAGGACCTTCACCAATTACCATTACATCGGCATTTGGATTTCCTGATCCAAAAACAAAATTTGTTCGATATTTATGAAGCTCACACTTTTTACAGTCTTTTATTTTATGAAAAAGCTCATCTAAATTTTTAGAATCAATCCAATCATCATCTGAGAATAATTGGTATTCTACAGGATTTTCAGAAACAATATCTAACTTAGCTTTCGATTCATAAAAATTTTTTTTTGATACAGGAGCGAATTCATTTTTGGGAATGAATAATTCATCTCCAAAAATTTCTTTTTGTTGTATAAGAATATTTAAGATTTTATTTAAGTTATTTTCTGAGTTCATAATAAATAAAAAATTTAGGCTGCCCCAAAAATCATTTTTATTCTTTCAGATTTTGAGACAGCTTATTTATTGAATGAAATTATTTGGATTTGTATCTGAATTTTATTTTATCATCTAATAATTCTTGCAATGCTTGCAGATGAGGCTTTTCTCTTTTTTCAAATTCTAAAGCCATTTTTAATTGATCTACGTTTGTTACATCTTCTGAATCATCATCTGCTCCACCTTGTGGTATTGTGCTGAGCAATGCATTGAATTCAATTTTGTTTTCATCATTTATCACTCTTGCTCTTTTTGCTGCAACTATAATTGCTTCATATACATTAGCAGCACGACTTTCAATTACTTTCAGATCTACTGGTTTTATATCCATATTATTTCTCCTTTCTTAATATTTCTCTAAATAGATTTTTTACTTCTTTAGTTACATCTTCAAGTTTGTTATTGACGAAAATATAATCAAACTGATTTTTATAATTTAATTCCATTTTAGCTCTTTCAATTCTTTTTTTCAAGTCAGATTCATTTTCAGTTTTTCTTGCTTGCAATCTTCTAACAAGTTCATCTAATGAAGGAACATCAATAAAAATTAAAATAGCTTGAGGAAAAATTTTTTTTACATTTAGCGCACCTTTAACATCCAATTCGAGAAGTATTGGGTAATTATTTTCAAATGCTTTATAAACCTGATCTTTAGGGGTTCCATAATAGTAATCGTAAAATCTTTCCCATTCAATAAATTCTTGATTTTGAATTTTCTTTAAGAATTCCTGTTCAGTTATAAAAAAATAATCAACTCCATCAATTTCATTTTCTCTACGTGGTCTTGTAGTAGCTGATACAGAAAATTTTAACTCAGGAAAATCTTTCAGAACTGATTTTACAATTGATGTCTTGCCACCCCCACTAGGAGCAGAAATGACAAAGATTTTTGATTCATTGATAGAAGTATTATTCAACATTTTGAATTTGTTCTCTGATTCTTTCTACTTCTTCTTTAATTTCAATAACTTTGTATGTAATATCTTTTGACAATGTTTTTGAAGATATAGTATTTGCCTCTCTATGAATTTCCTGGCAAAGAAAATTTAATTTACGCCCCGGCTGATTTTCATTTTTCATTGCATCTAAGAAAAACTTTAAATGACTTTTTAATCTAACACATTCCTCAGAGATATCAGATTTCTCTGTCAATAATGCTAATTCTAACCTAAGTCTATCATCGTAAAATTCAGAGGAACGTTCATCTAAAAGCTGCTTTACTCTTAATTTATAATTATTAAAATATTCATTAAGGCTATCTGAAGATAATTTTTCAATTTCATTGACTTTTAATTCAATATTCTTGATTCTTGAAGTTATATCCTTTTCCAATTCAGCTCCTTCTTTCCTTTTCATCGCTATCAGTTCATCAGCGACCTTTGATATTCCTTCTTTAATTTTTTCAAATTCTTCCTCTGAAATTTCATCTGCTGGTGAATAAAAAATTTCTTTATAAGAAAGAATATGGTCAATTTTAATTTTATCTCTTAGCTTAGCTGCTTTTTTGATTTCTTTAATCAGCGATAAAGTATTTCTTAATTTATCATAATCTATATAATAATTCTCATTCTTTTCATTGATATTCTTTTTTTGAGATATTATAAGTGAAATTTTTCCCCTATTGAATTTTGATTTGATAAATTCTCTTAATTCATACTCTTTAATAATCAGATTTTGACATAATTTTACTGAAATATCAAGATATCGACTATTTACACTTTTTATTTCAATTTCATAAGAAAACTTTTGGCAGTCAATAACACTGCGCCCAAAACCAGTCATACTTACAAGCATAAAATTCACCTCATTAAAGTTGCAAAAATACTCAAGTTTAGTGTGTCAGTAAAAATTAAAAAGCTTCACCAATTCCAAAGTGAAACTCTATATTTTGTAAAAATCTTTTCTCAAAGATTAATTTTTTATCAGAGGGATTATAAAACTTTAATCCGAAATCAACTCTAAAAGGTGCAATAGGGCTGTAATACCTTAAACCTAATCCCATTGCAACTGCAAATTGTGTTAAATTTATTTTTTTGTATCCATTCCATACATTACCATAATCTAAAAAAGCTGAAAATCCAAAATCTTCTAAAAATTTTCTTCTGAACTCAAAAGAACCTTCTAAAAGAAATGTTCCACCTCGTGGTGTTTTGTCTCTCTGACTTGAAATTCCAAAATACTCCACCTTATCTTCAGGTAATAACTCTCTAACTCTCCACCCTCTAATTGAATTACTTCCACCACTAAAAAAAGTCCTGTTTGGTGGTATCAAATCATAATTACCTGAAAAAGATTGAATGTAACCTGATTTAATTTTTATTGCTAATGCTCCATTTCCATCTCGGGAAACTTTATAAAAATTTGAAAAAGATGTTTGAACTTTCCAAAACCACCCGATTTGACTCAAACTTGATGATGAATCAATAGAAATAATATTAACATCTGTCTTTGCTTGAAAAATTTCTGGATAGATATAAAGATTATAACCGGAAATAGGAAATAAAAAATTATCAGTTTTATAAGACCCTAATTCTATTCCAAGTGCAGGAGTTAAACTTTTAGCTTGAAACTCTAATTCAATTGAAGGGAATTTATAATCAAAATCTGACAGCTCAAGTGAAAATTGTGGTTTCATCAATGTGATAAAAGTATATTCTGGCATTTCAAAGTCAAAACTTTGGTTGGCTCCCACTAATCTTTCTGAATCAGTTTTGAACTTCGATGATCGATAATAAGCCTTTGTAATTGTCAAAATAGGCCTACCAAATAAGTAAGGTTGTTCAATTCCAACTTCCAAATCCATAACACCTTGATATGTAGAATCGAATTTTGATTTTGATGAAAAAATATTTTTAAAGTCAAAATTTATTATATCAATAAAACGAAAGGAACCTGAAATGTTTAATTTTCGAGCACTACCTAAAAAATTTTTTCGGATTAAATTGATTCCAAGACCGGTATTAAATGCATTGAATTCATTGTCAACTTTTAATTCTGGAGATATTTCATTAAAAGTACTAACTTGGGCAACAATTTCGATTGGCACAAGATTATTTTCAACTTCTCTTATAAGTGGATTTATAGAAACAGAATTAAAAAGACCTGTTCTTAACAATCTAATTTCACTTCTCTCCAGTCTTGATTGATCGTAAATATCTCCTGAATTAAGTGTAATAATTTCTTTTATCAAATCATTACTTAGTTCAGAAGCACCAGCCCCTGATTTTTGAATTTTTATACCATCCACGTAATATTTATCACCAGTATTAAAATAAATACTAACATCTGCCTTCAAATGAAATGTGTCCTTGATAACTACAGCACTATCAAGAGTGGCAAAGAGATATCCATTATTGGTCAGAAAGCGCAAAGTTTCTGAAATACTTTTTTCGATTTCACTTTGCTTGAATGGTTTGTTATTAGAAATGTTAGAGAATCTTTTATCTACAGATTGTCTCTCATCGGAATTCAATTTATTCAATCCAACTATCGTTAAATCACCAAATACTGAAGGTTTTCCTTCTTCAATTTCAAATATTAAAACTGCTTTTTCTTTTAATGTATCAAGTTCAACTTTTGATTTCACATTTACTGAGAAAAATCCATTAGTCAGATAAAAATCCATTAAAGCTTTTACATCTATGGGAATGTTAAGTGAATCAAAGAATTTTTTTTCACTACCTAAGGGAGTAAATGATTTCAGAAATTTCCAAAGCCACCAAGGTGTTTTTTTACTTTCCAATTGTTTTTCTAATTCTGCTTGCGAGAATGAATTATTACCAAAAAATTTTATATCAATCAGTTCAAACTTTTTAGATTGAGAATAACAATTAGAAATGTAAAGAATAGGCAAAACAAAAAATAAAATTTTGAGCTTAGTAATATTTATTGATTTTTTAATCAAGACTTATATCTTTATCAACTACTTTGAGATTCGGATAATCTTTTTTCAAATTTGTAACAAAAAAATTTCTGAACTTTAAATCTTTAGTATTTTCAGAAATGTATAAAGAAGCAGGAGTGTCGTAATCATTTACAAAATGTGAATAATAGATTTCATTTAAATTAAAATCTATTAAATACATATAAATCTCCCCACCTGCAGTACCCAAAAAATAATCTAATGAATTATAATAAATCAATTCATAAGATGTATTAGGAAATTTTATTTTATCCAAAGTACCTGAAGCCAAATCACCGGGTAAAATTTTTGATTCAAACTTACAAACAACCTGATTTTTATCTTGAACCAAATGATAAAATTTAATTCCCCAATCTGAATCTTCTAATTTCTCGGCGACTGCAACGACTGATTTTGTCTTTTTGTCTTCAAATTCGCCGACAAAAACTTTTTTAATGTCTTTATCAAAATGAGTTTGAGCTACAGATAAAAGCTGTTTTGGATCATCAAAATCCAAAATAACATCTTTCTTCTCTTTTTTATCGGCACAGCTAAAAATTGATAGAGAGATTAGTATTAAAATCAAAAATGAAAATTTATTTAATAACAACTTTAGTCCCCTTTTTAATTACAGAGAATAATTCATCAATATGTTTATCACTAAGAGCAATTGATCCATTTGTCCAGTTAAATACAAATGGCAGATTACTTAAAAAAAAATTAAATCTTCCAGTTCCGTGTATTCCTATATTTCCACCTAAGTTTGTTTTCGCTGTAGGACAAATTCCTGAAGTTAAATTAGACATAATCAAATCAAACTCTTTTTTTGAGATATATCCATTTCTAAAAGCATCAACAGCATCAGATTCATTTGGATAGTTCAATTGAAAATATTTATGATATTTATGATTTTCAATTACTTGACAAATTGAATAAACACCAACCGGAGTAGCACCATCATCAGCAAATTTTTTTTTATCATTTAGATTTCTACCGAAACTAACTCTGTATTTCTTTATGAATGAATTATTTAAAAATAAGTTCAAAGTGAAAGTTTTTCTATCTATAATTATGCTAACATCAGATATGTTATCTATTTTTTTTTGGTTAATTAATTTATCAAGTGGCACATCACGAAGGTTTAATAACATACCATAAAAAATCACTCCAGTAAGAAAAAGAACAATTGTTATTAAAGTTAAGATAATATTTTTTAGAAGACTAAAATCTTGTGAGTTGTTTTTTTCAATATTTGTGTCAGAGTCTTTGATCATACAAAGTCTAAAATCTTATAACTTGGTGTCAAAAATAATGTCTTTAGGCTGATTCAAAAATCAATAAATAGTCAATTTTCTGAGAGCTATAGAATAAAAAATTTTTATTAATTAATAACTAAAGAGACTCTCTAAATAATTTATACTTCCATTATTTCAGCTTCTTTATGCTTAAGGATATCATCAATCAATTTGATATGCTGATCGGTCAATTTTTGGACTTCGTTTTCAGCAATTTTAAGTTCATCTTCTGACATTTTTTTCTCTTTTTGTTCTTTCTTCAAGTGCTCATTGGTATCCCTTCTAACATTACGAATTGCGATTTTAGCATCTTCACCGAATTTTCTGACTATTTTTACAAAATCTCTTCTTCTTTCCTCATTCAAAGGTGGAACTGGAACTTTAATATTTGTTCCATCTGAAACAGGATTGAATCCTAAGTTTGCTTCTAAAATCGCTTTTTCTATAACTGGAACCATTGACTTATCCCAAGGAGTAATAGAAAGTGTGTGGGAATCCATTACAGTAACATTACCAACTTGATTTAATGGGGTAAGGGAGCCATAATAATTTACTTTAATTCCATCTAATAAAGCTGTTGTAGCTTTACCAGTTCTAACCTTTGCAAGCTCATTTCTGAGAGCTTCGATTGTTTTATCCATTCTATGTTTTGCATCTTTAATTAAAGGGTGCATAAAAACTCCATATCTTAGTTTTTAACAAGAATTGTTTTTTCATTATTGATTAGAGTTCCAATATTCTCACCTTTCACTAACCTGAGCAGATTATCAGGGATGTCCATATTAAATACCATCATTGGCAGATTATTTTCTTTGCAAAGACTAACTGCCGTAAGATCCATAACTTTAAGATTGTATTTCAAGATGTCAATGTAAGAAATATTTTCAAACATCAAAGCATCGGGATTTTTCTCTGGATCAGAATCATAAACGCCATTAACTCTAGTTCCTTTTACAATAACATCAGCTTTAATTTCAACAGCACGAAGAGAAGCAGCAGTATCAGTAGAAAAATATGGATGGCCTGTTCCTGCACCAAAAATTACAACTCTTCCTTTTTCAAGATGTCTTATTGCGCGTCTTCTTATATAAGGTTCAGCAATTTCATCCATTTTCAAAGCGCTCATCAATCTAGTGAAAATACCTTTTTTCTCAAGAGCATTTTGAAGAGCTAAGGAATTGATCATTGTTGCTAACATTCCCATTTGATCTCCAGTTGCACGATCAATACCTTGCGAGGTTGCACTCAATCCACGATAAATATTTCCACCACCGATTACTATTCCTAGTTGAACACCAATATTGTGAACTTTTTTAATTTCTTCAGCAAAGAAGTCGAGCACCTCAGGAGATATGCCAAAACCTTTATCTCCCATTAAGGATTCACCACTAAGTTTTAGTAAGACTCTTTTAAATTTTAATTCTTCCACGAAAGCCCTCTTTTTTATAGGCAAATATAAGAAAAAGGGGTCATATAAAGTTAGTTTAATGATTTTCTAATTATAGGTAAAAATTAAATTCTAAAATAGACGAAAAATTTTATGACCCCTTAATCATATTTATTTTTTCTCTTCGCCTAATTGGAAGCGTTTGAATTGAGATATTCTGATTTGAGTGTTATGATTTTTATTAAAATCTGATATTAAATCGCCAATTGTTTTTGTATTGTCTCTAACAAATGCTTGTTCAATAAGGCAATTTTCCTGATAATATTTATTTAATCTACCTTGAGCTATTTTATCTAGAATATTTTCAGGTTTTCCTTCCCTACGAGCCATCTCTTTGTAAATTTCGATCTCTTTTTCAATTAGATCTTTGGGAACATCTTCACGATAAACGCAGATTGGGTTCATTGCTGCAACTTGCATTGAAATGTCTTTTGCTAATGATGTAAGTTCAGGAGTAATAGAATTTACATTTTCAAAGCAAACTAAAACTCCGAGTTTTGAGCCAGTATGAAGATAATCTACAACAAATCCATTCTCCACATTAAAAGCGGCTAATCTTCTTATTTCTGTTTTTTCACCGACTTTTCCCATTACTTCGTTTAGTAATACAGTAACATCAGGATTTTTTTCAACGAGCTCTTCAACATTAAAGACTTTGGATTCGACAGCTTTATTTACGATATGATTAACAAAATTAACGAAGTCTTCACTTTTTGCAACAAAATCTGTCTCACAATTAACTTCTACAATAACACCATAATTATTATTTTCAGAAACTTTTGTAGCGATTAAACCCTCATTAGCAACTTTATCAGCTCTTTTCGCAGCTACTGCAGCGCCTTTTTTTCTAAGGTATTCAATAGCTTTATCAAAATCACCATTTGATTCTTCTAATGCTTTTTTGCAATCCATCATTCCAGCGCCAGTTTTTTTTCTAAGCTCATTAACTAATGCAGCGGATATGGCCATAATTTTTCCTTTCTTTTATAGTTTATCAAAATTATTAACTTTCAGATTCCTTGGATGATTCTGTTTCTTTAACTTTTTCTTTAGGTTCTGATTTTCTTTTAGCTTCTTTTTCTTTTTTAATTCTCTCTTTTTCAGCAGCTTCTTCAGCTTTCTTTTCTTTGAATTTCGCATCACCCTCAATCACAGCATCTGCAATTGCTTTTGTGATTATTTCGATTGTTTTAACTGCATCATCGTTTGCAGGGATTACAAAATCTATTGGGTCAGGATCACAGTTCGTATCAACAATAGCAAAAACAGGAATATTTAGTCTATTAGCTTCTTTAACAGCAATGTCTTCTTTCTTAATATCAACAATAAAAACAGCTCCGGGAAGTTTTGTTAAACTTTCAACACCACCGAGGACTTTTTTTAGTTTATCTTTCTCACGGCTAAGGAACAGTCTTTCTTTTTTTGTAATTTTATCGAAAGTGCCATCGGTTTCCTGTTTTTCAATTGTGTTTAATCTTTTTATACTTCTTCTGATAGTTGCAAAATTAGTCAACATACCACCGAGCCATCTTTCACTGACCCAGTTTTGACCACATCTTTTAGCTTCTGTTTCAATAATATTTTTTGCCTGCTTTTTGGTACCGACGAACAATATCTTTTTACCTTCAGCAGCAATTTTAGATATTTCTTCACAAGCTGTATTTAGAGCTGTAAGTGTTTTCTTTAAATCAATGATGTGAATCCCATTTTTTTCCATAAAGATATATGGTTTCATTTTGGGATTCCAACGACGGGTTAGATGTCCGAAATGAGCACCAGCTTCTATGAGCTGAGTTAAATCAATTTTGTTCATAATATTTTCTCCTGTTTTTCATCTACTTTCGTCATCTTTACCTTCCATCCCTTTTAGCGTGGGACACAGGCGGTAAATCGGAAAGTATGGTTGTTATTTAATTGGTTAATTAATTGTTTTTTGAAAGATTTAAGTTTTATCTCTTAGAGAATTGGAATCTCTTTCTTGCCTTTGGTCTTCCGTATTTCTTTCTTTCAACCATTCTAGGATCTCTTCTTAAGAAACCTGCTGATTTTAGAACATTTCTATACTCTGGATTAATTTCTACCAAAGCTCTTGAAATGCCCAATCTAATAGCTTCAGCTTGACCTGTTATTCCACCACCTTGAACATTAACGATTACATCATAACTTCCTAAAGTGTTGGTTAGTTTTAGAGGAGATAGAATATCTTCTCTGCTTAATAGCTGTGGAAAATAGTTTTCAAATTCTCTATCGTTGATAATTACTTTTCCATTACCATTTCTCAAGATTACTCTTGCAGTTGAGGTTTTTCTTCTACCGACAAAAATTTTATCTGTCATTAAACTACTCCATTAAACTTATTGGTTCTGGTTTTTGTGCTTGATGAGGATGATTTTCCCCAGCATAAACTTTTAATTTCTTAATTAATCTTCTTCCCAATCTATTTTTAGGAAGCATTCCTTTAACTGCATTCTCTACTAAAAACTCAGGTTTTGTTTTTCGAATTGTTTTAACTGATGTAATTTTTTGACCACCTGGATAACCTGAGTGACGAATATATTGTTTAAGCTCAGGTCTTTTACCAGTCAAGACTACTTTATCTGCATTGATTACTACAACATAGTCCCCATTGTCCATATTAGGAGTAAAAGTAGGTTTATTTTTACCTCTAATAATCTTTGCTATCTCTGAAGCTAAACGACCTAATACTTTGTCTTTAGCATCAACAAGATACCATTTTTTTTCAACGTCTTCAGATTTTATAAATCTTGTTAACTTTTCTTGTTTCAATTTTTCCTCCAAAATACAAAAATCCTAAATAAAGAGATTCAAAAGTAATGTTTTATTTTCGAAAAATCAAGAAATTTTAACAAAGAAATTTCACTCAAATATAAATCTTTTTAACTAACCCAACTAATAAACTTTTCCAAGATAGAATAAAAGTTCATTAAAAGTGAAATTAACTCTGTTTTAATACTTATTTTTTTAAAGAATTTAATTGTCAATTATTAGATTTTCTTTTATAATTCGACTAACAAAATGGAGTTTTAAGATGAACTCTTTGAAAATATCATTAGTCTTTACATTTCTGTCTTTCAACTTATTTGCTCAAAATCCTTACATAATGTTTACAGTTTCAAATTCAAATTATGATTATCTTGGTTCGTCAATAACAAATAACCTTGTCTTTAAAACTGATAAGGCTAATCTTGTTTATATGATTAGACCCTTCGGACAACAAAATTCAACACAGATTGTCAATTTTGTCGAATTAGGTAATCAATTTAATTCGTTAAATGTATTTAATCAATCATCGGAATTCCCTCACATTGATTATGGGACAACTGGTTCGACAGCAGGATTATTTGGAGTAACATCAGAATCAATATCAAAAATTGCAATTAAAACAAGCTCAGGTTTGCAAATAAAAGATACTCCGCCAAATCCAGTTTTTGTTTTTTCAAATGGGAAAATATTTCTTTGGTCAAAGTCTCAATCAAAACTTTATAGAAGCGATGATTTAGGAAATACTTTTGTTCTAATTGATAGTTTAAAGAGATTCCATCCAAATATTATTTATAATCCACAGGGTTCTTCTGCAACAATATCTAAGTCTAAAAATGAAAAATATATTCTGATTACTGGAACAAGTAAAGGCGATGGTCATTATTTTTCAGGAATTCCTGAAAACAGAGCTGATAATTTGTGGATAATGTATTCTACTGATTATGGAAATACTTGGAATGGAGAAAGAGTTGCTGCTGATGGTTATCCAAATTTAATCCCAAATTATCATACAAATAATTTTGCTCCGCTATTTGAGAACTATGGTCAAATTGATGGAGCAATTGATGATTCTGGATATGTTTATATTGCTGCCAATGGATATGGGCTTGTTATATCTGGAAATCCTCCATACAAACCTCAATTTCCAATGTTATTCTGGAATTCTAAAAACAGAATCTGGACTTCTATTTCTGATATTAAAATTGATACTTTGACTGCAATTTCAAATTACTATCCTGGGCATTTAATCGGTCAGGCTTGTCCATCTATAACTGTATTAAAACTCTGGAATTTTTTGTATGATGTAGTTATTTGTTGGACTATTCCAAAATTAAATCCACTTCCACCTTACGGACTTATTTTATCAAATGGTTTTTATACAACAGAGATTGCTTATGCTTATCCTACTTCTTTACGAATCTCTAACGAATGGAATTTGGGAAAAATATCTGACAGATTTCCAGTAAATAATGGTATCAATGCTATTATTGGGCCTGATTATTCAGGACAAGATCCTGCTTTGATTCCAATAGTTTTTATGGAAGATGAGATAAATGGTTCGAGCATTTTGGGACAAGGAGCTGCTTCATTAAATCCAATAAAACTGACTTACTTACATTTCGGCTTTGCTTCGAATGATGATGTTAATACCGAATTAGATTTCAGATTGGAACAAAATTATCCTAATCCATTTGGCAAAACTACTCTATCTGATAATCCAGTTACCAAAATCAGTTGGCAGTCATCAGTAAGTGGTCATAATATATTAAAAGTATATGATATTTTAGGAAGAGAAGTAACAACGCTCGTAAATGAATACAAAGACGCTGGAAAGTATGATGTAGAATTTCCAAATTCAGAAATGTGGAATTATAAAGATTTAAGCTCCAACATTTTACCAAGTGGAATATATTTTTACAGATTGCAAGTTGGAAACAGT
>JANWVQ010000185.1 GCA_025056745.1 Ignavibacterium sp. | reverse complement strand
TTTAATTGAAGAGATGTTTTTAATATTACTGATTTTGTAGAACCTTGCTGATGAATAATTTTTTTCTATTATTATTTTGAAAAGACCTTGTGAACCACCAACTAAAATGTTATTGTATTTATCAATATGAAAAGCATCAATGCTACTATTGAAATTTCCTTCGAAAGGAATTAATAAAAATTTATCTGACTTTTCTTCATAAACAAAAAGGTTTCCAATTTGAGAAGAAGCTAAAATTCTTTTATTTGTGTCTTCATTGAAAATAAAAGAGCGAGTGTAGCTTTGAGTGTGATAAATAGAAGGGAAATCGTATCGTTTATGCGAATTTTTATTAAGCTTTAAGTTTAAGATAGAAACTGGTTCACTTACCCAAATGTTTTTTCTACTATCAACAAGAATTTCTTTTGGATAAAAAGTATTTGAATCTACTTTTATAGTGTTTCCCTTAAGAAAGGGTAGGATTTTATGCTGACCATTTTCAAACTTCAATAAAGATATTCCATTGTCTGAAAGAACGAAAATTTGATCATCATCTTTTTTGAAGAAATTTTTAAAGTATTTTGAATTGTAGGGGTCATTAAAAATTTCTGTATTTGATCCATCAAACCTATAAAGACCATTATCTGTAGCAAGCCAGATAAAACCAAGGTTATCTCGAATTGTGGCTTTGACAAAATTGGTTGGTAACTTGGTGTAGTTATTCAGGTAATATACATTAAAATCTGTTTGTGAGAATATTAGATTTTTGAATAGTATGAAAAAAGCTAATATCAAGAATGAATTATTATTGTATTTAATTTTAATTGTGTTCTTTATCATCATTGATTAAAACCATATCACAGCATTTTAAAAATATTGAAAAAAAAATTTATTTTTTGTGATAATTAATTAACTATATTAAAAAATAGATTAAACTTAATTTTGAGCCACATTCATTCATTTTAATTAATTATATTTACAAAAGCATTAAACATCGTAAATATGAATTCCAAGGATCTGTTAAAAAAATATGGAAGGCCTGAAAATTTTTTCAACCGTGATTTAAGCTGGTTGGAGTTTAACAGACGAGTTTTACAAGAGGCTTTAAATCCTGATTTACCACCATTAGAAAAAGTTAAATTCGTCTCTATTTTTTCTTCCAACCTTGATGAATTTTTTATGATTCGTGTTTCAGGTTTGAAAGAACAAATTGCAGCAAACATATCAGAACCAACAATTGATGGTCTTACTCCTCGTGAACAGCTTGTATTAATTCAGAAAACTCTCAAACCAATGCTTGATGAGCTTTATGAACTCTGGACGAATGGAATAGTTCCAACTTTACGAGAAAATGATATAATTCTTCATACATTTGATGAATTTTCTTCAGAGGAGAAAGCAAAACTAAAAGAATATTTTGAAAAAGAAATTTTTCCAATATTAACTCCATTAGCTTTTGACCCAGGCAGACCGTTTCCTTACATTTCTAATCTTAGTTTGAATATTGCTGTTCTTATCAGAAAATCAAATGGTGAGACTCACTTTGCAAGAGTTAAAGTGCCAAATATTATTCCCCGTCTTCTTCAAATTGATCATATAATTTGTCCGATAAGATCCAAGAATGGAAATGGAAAACCAAAAGCTCGATTCATTTGGTTAGGTGACTTGATAATAGAAAATTTATCATCTCTGTTTCCAGGGATGGAAGTATTGGAAGCTCATAAATTCAGAATCACAAGAGATACCGATATTGAAATCCAAGAAGATGAAGCTGATGATTTATTGAGTGTTATTGAAGAGAATATTAAACAAAGAAGGTTTGGAAATGTAGTAAGACTCGAAGTTGCCTCACAAATGCCAGAATTTATGTTAGATACTCTTATTGAAAATTTACAAATTTCAAGAGAAGATGTTCATCAAGTGAATGGACCTCTTGGTTTAAGTGATGTGATGATTCTATATAAACTTCCTTTTCATCAGCTTAAAGAGAAACCTTACTATCCAATTATACTTAAAGAATTTGAGGAAGAAGATATTTTTTCTATAATCAAACAAAAAGATATTTTACTACATCATCCATTTGATTCATTTACTCCAGTTGTAGATTTCATCAAAAGGGCTGCTTCAGATCCTGATGTGTTGGCAATTAAACAAACTCTTTATCGAGTAGGTAACGACTCTCCAATTGTAAAAGCATTGATTGAAGCTGCTGATAGAGGTAAGCAAGTTGCTGTATTGGTTGAACTCAAAGCAAGATTTGATGAGGAAAATAACATCTACTGGGCAAGAGAACTTGAAAAAGTTGGTGTTCACGTTGTTTATGGTTTAGTTGGTCTTAAAACTCACGCTAAAATGACTCTTGTTGTTCGCAAAGAATATGATGGTGTTAAAAGATATGTTCATCTATCAACAGGAAATTACAATATAGTTACTTCAAAACTTTACACCGATATAGGCTTTTTTACTTGTGATGAAAGTATTTGTAGTGATGTAACAGATGTCTTTAATTATCTTACAGGTTATTCACAACAAAGAGAATTCAGAGAATTGTTCGTTGCTCCAATCAATATAAGAGTAAAATTTATTAATCTTATTTTCCGAGAAATTCAGAATAAAAAAGAAGGAAAAGATGCACGAATAATAATGAAATTTAATTCTCTTACGGATCCATTGATGATTGCTGCTTTATATGAAGCATCTAACGCAGGAGTGAAAGTTGATTTAATAATCAGAGGAGTTTGCTGCCTTATTCCTCAGAAAAAAGATTTAAGTGAAAATATATCTGTAAGAAGTATTGTTGGAAGATATCTTGAACATAGTAGGATTTATTATTTTTATAACAATGGTAATGAAGAATACTATCTTAGCAGTGCTGACTTAATGCAAAGAAATTTAGACAGAAGAGTTGAAATTGCTTTTCCGATTAAAAATCAATCTCTAAAGCAAGAATTAAAAACAATTTTAGAGATATACCTTAAAGACAATGTAAAAGCAAGAGAATTAGATTCAGAAGGTAAATATTATTTTGTTAGACCAAAGTCAAAGGAGAAACATATTTACAGTCAAGAATTGTTGATGGAACGAGCACAACTAACTAGCAAAAAAACGAAAAAGTCAATAAGAACTAAATGAACCTGTTAATAAGATTCCGAGTTTATATCAAAAAGTAAAGGGAAAAAATGAACATTACTAAATCACAAATTCTAAACTCAATTAAAAAAATTCAATTAAATGGATTTAATTCGAATCATCTAACTTTAAATTCAATAGAGGAATTAGAACTTAAGGATAAAGTTCTAAAATTAAAAATTTCAATTAGTGATAATCTTAATGTAGAAGCATTAAAAGAAAAAATTAGACTTCAGATTTTAATTGATTATCCTGAAATAGAAAACGCTGATATTCAAATAAAACACAATGCAACAAATAGAGATATTTTTTCAAGTACTTTACAAAAGAAAAATTCAATTTTACCTGGAGTAAAGAATACAATTGCTGTAGCCAGTGGAAAAGGCGGAGTTGGAAAAAGCACTGTTGCAGTTAATCTCGCTGTCGCTTTAGCAAAAGATGGTTTTAGTGTCGGACTGATAGATGCAGATATATACGGACCAAGTATTCCTTTGATGCTCGGCGTTCACGAAAGACCAAAAGTTTTTCAATCCGAAAATTCAGTTAAAATGCTCCCACTTGAAAAATATGGAGTTAGATTTATATCCATTGGCTTACTTGTAGATGACACAGCTCCAATTATCTGGCGAGGTCCTATGGCTAGCGGAGCAATCAAACAGTTTATGTCTGATGTTGAATGGGGCGAACTTGAATTTTTAATTTTTGATTTACCTCCGGGAACAGGTGATATTCAATTAACTCTCGTACAAACTATTCCATTGACTGGAGCAGTTATTGTTACTACTCCTCAAGAGGTTTCGTTGATCGATGCTCGTAAAGCTTTGATGATGTTCAATCGTGTCAATGTACCAGTGCTTGGTGTGGTTGAAAATATGAGTTATTTCATTGCTCCTGATACTGGCAAAAGATATGATATTTTCGGAAGTGGCGGTGGCGAAAAAATTTGTAAAGAACTCTCTGTTGAATTCTTGGGTGGAATTCCAATTGACCCTCGCATAAGAGAAGGTGGTGATAATGGAATTCCTATGGTTTATGATTTGCCTGACACAGAGTATTCAAAAATTATGATGAATATTGCAAGAAATCTTGTAAAACAAGTCAATATCCAAAATTCAAAACAATCTGATAAAATTGAAATTATCTTTGATGAAAATTAAAAATGATATCAAAAGAAAAATTATTATTATCCCTTGAAAAATTAAGACCATTTTTACAAGAAGATCTGGGCGATATTGAATTAGTAGAAATTGGTGATGATGGTATAGTTAAAGTTAGATTCTTAGGCTCTTGCAACAACTGTCCACTTTCCTCAATGACTCTTCGGGCTGGTATTGAAAGGGCTTTAATGAGAGAATTTCCATCTATCAAAAGAATTGAAGCAGTAAACTGAAATGTCAGAAGTTTCTTATAAGAAGTTTTACAAATTTTTTATAGGCATAATTCTAGCAACACTATTTTTATATATTTCATACCAAATAATCACCATTTATTTACTTTTAGCAATATCGCTTTTAATTGCTTTAATATTAAAACCGTTCGTTTATTTTTTAGAAAAACAAAAGCTATCAAGAACCCTTTCTACTTTTATTGTTTTTATTAGCTTTTTATTGATAATCTATTTCTCCATCTCTTTTTTGATACCTCCATTAATTAGTCAAATGAATCAATTAATAAACACCCTGAAAAATGTTTCTTTTAATCAGGAAATTTCATTATTGGAGAAAAATATTATTAAAGCATTGCCTTTCATTAAAGAAGGGGAAATAAGTCACAGGATCCAAAATTTTTTCAGGGATCAAATAATTTATTCGTTGAATCATTTGTTTAACTTCATAAATAGCATCGTCTCATTTTTAGCATTTGTAGTTATTGTTCCATTTTTGATCTTTTATATCTTGAAAGACAGTATAAAAATAAAAAGAGAATTAGTTCATATTTTCCCAAACAGGTACTTCGAGCCTGCATATTGGATTATAAAAAGAGTATCAGACAAACTTGGTAAGTTTGTTACGGGCTGGATCTTCGATGCTTCTTTTGTTGGAATTGCGATTGGTTTGGGATTTTACGTCATTGGTGTTGGATATTCCTTACCGCTTGGAGTAATCGCTGGAATTGGTCATCTGATACCATACTTAGGCCCCGTCATTGGTGCGATTCCCGCGATTATAATATCGTTAATTCAAACTGGAAGTTTTTCATTAGTACCTTTGATAATTTTGATTGTTGCGATAGTTTATACTTTAGATAATGGTTTTGTGCAGCCGTATATTTTTTCTAAAAGTGTTGATATGCACCCACTCGTTATAATTTTACTAATTCTTGCTGGTGGACAGTTGTTTGGCTTTTTTGGAATGTTGTTTGCAATTCCAGTGTCAACAGTCATTAAAACTACTGTTTCAGAAATTTACTTTGTTTTGAAAAATTATAAGTTAGCTAGGATGTGAGAATAGTTAATTCAAAAATACAACTCTAGTTATCTTCCTTGAACTGATTTCAACTTATTTTCGTTTTTCTTTTCACTGAACTGTGAATTTCTTACTAAATTCGTAAAATAAAAACCTAAGTTTTAATGCTTATACTAATTCTGATTGGATTTATCGCTTCGGCTTCAGCACCTTTGATTTATAGGCCGCTGAAGAATTACTTTGGATGGATTGCTGCATCCTTTCCAATCTTTATGTTCATTAGTTTTCTTTCGAAGTATCACGATGTTGCAAATGGAAATGTAATCAGAGAAAGTACTTCTTGGATTACTTCACTTGGAATTAACTTCACTTTTTTTCTTGACGGTTTGAGTTTAACATTTGTTCTTATTATAACTTTAATTGGTGCTGTTGTGTTTCTTTATTCCGGCGCATATATGAAAGACTATGAGCATACAGACAGATTCTATGTTTATATCGGAATTTTTATGACATCGATGATTGGTCTTGTAACAAGCGATAATATGATTACTCTTTTTATGTTCTGGGAATTAACAAGTATCAGTTCTTATCTTTTGATTGGATTTAATCATCACAAAGAAAAATCGAGGAAGTTAGCTTTACAGGCATTGCTTGTAACCGGTGCTGGTGGCTTAGCTTTGATGGCTGGATTTATACTGCTTTCTCAGATATCAGGAAGTTTAGAAATCTCTTCTTTATATGACTTAAATGACACAATTAAAAATTCTTCGAGTTATGTAGCCATTGTTATTTTAGTTCTTCTTGGTGCATTTACAAAGTCAGCACAATTTCCGTTTCATTTCTGGTTACCAAATGCGATGGAAGCTCCAACTCCTGTTAGTGCTTATCTTCATTCTGCTACTATGGTAAAAGCAGGAATCTATCTTATCGCAAGATTAAATCACGCACTTGGCGGAACGGAACTCTGGCAGGATACAATTTTAATTATCGGCACAATTACAATGCTATTTGCTGCAGTTCTTTCCATTAAACAAATGGATTTGAAGAAATTGCTCGCATATTCAACTTTGAGTGTGCTTGGAACTTTAACTTTGCTTTTGGGAATTGGTTCGAAGTTAGCAATTAAAGCCTTCTTTATTTATTTGGTTGCTCATTCACTTTATAAAGGCACTTTGTTTTTAGTTGCAGGAACTTTGGATCACGAAACAGGAACGCGTGATGTTTCAAAACTTGGTGGTTTGAAAAAGTTAATGCCAATTACAATGATTACTGCTGCATTAGCTTCCTTTTCTATGATGGGAATTATTCCGCTTGTTGGTTTCATTGGTAAAGAAACAGTTTATTCTTCAATTCTTGAAGTTGAGTTTTGGGGACAGTTTTTAATTGCTATTGCAGTAATTGCAAATGCTTTAATTGTAATGATAACTATTCTCGTTGGCTTCAAACCATTTTGGGGAAGTAAATCAGAAACACCGAAACAACCACACGAAGCTCCGTTAAAAATGTTAATCGGACCTTCAATTCTGGCTATTCTTGGTTTGTTGATGGGAATCTTTCCAAATTTCTTTATTGGAAAATTACTTGAGCAATCTTCCATCAGCATTCTCGCAGAAGAACTTGGATTAAAAATAAAACTCTGGCACGGATTTAATCTTGTTCTTCTATTGAGTTTTCTTACTCTTATTTTAGGAATTGTATTTTATCTGCTGAGAGAAAAGTTTCTTGTCGTAACTCAGAATGTTAAACTAATCAGAATATTAAAACCATCTGAATGGTATGAATTCACAATAAATGGAATGTTATCCTTTGCAAAATTTCAAACAAAGATTCTTCAAAATGGATATTTAAGAAATTATATAATTTTCATTCTAATTACTGCAATATCTCTTGCAACTTATTCTTTGTTTAATGTCAGACAGGAATTAGCTCTTTCTCTCAATTTATCATTAACATTTTATGAAATTGCTTTATCATTGATTATAATAATTGCCACCTTTGTTGTAATCACATCAGAATCGAGATTGAAATCAATAGTTGCTTTAGGAGTAGTTGGTTTTGGAGTTGGAATTATTTTTATAATACACAGTGCGCCAGACTTAGCTTTAACAACATTCGCAATAGAAACTTTAACTGTAATATTATTTGTTTTAGTTCTTTACAAACTTCCAAAGTTTCTTCAGTTT
>JANWVQ010000163.1 GCA_025056745.1 Ignavibacterium sp. | reverse complement strand
TAATCCATCAAATTTTTGATCCTTTTTTCACTACAAAAAACAAAGTTAAAGATACTGGATTAGGTCTCTCAGTTGTTTATGGAATTGTTCAACAACATCACGGAAGAGTATTTGTTGAAGATACTTCAATAAGAGGAACTACAATTAAAATTTCATTACCAATAAAACAGAAAAATCAAAATGGAAAAGAAAAATAAATTACTCATCGTTGATGATGAAGAAATAGTAAGACAGTCACTTCAAGCCTGGTTTCTTGAGGATGGATATGATATTGATTTAGCTGATAGCGCTGAATCTGCTCTAAAACTTTATGAGAAAAATAAATATGATTTAATTCTTCTTGATATTAAAATGCCAGGTATGAGTGGAATGGACTTATTGTTAAAACTTAAAGAAATAGATCCAGAAGCAATTATAATTTTAATAACTGCTTATGCATCTGTCTCATCTGCAGTGAAAGCATTAAAAAGTGGTGCTTATGATTATATAACCAAGCCAATTGATCCTGATGAACTCTCTCATCTAGTGAAGAATGCAATAAACCAAAAAAATCTTAAAGAAGAAAATATTCAGCTTAAGAAAAGTATTGACGAAATAATAAAACCTGATAATCTAATTGGCGAATCACCTCAGATGAAAGAAATTTATTCATTGATTCAGACTGTTTCACAAACCGATACTACTGTTTTAATTCTTGGAGAGAGTGGAACGGGTAAAGAACTCGTCGCAAAAGCAATTCATCTGAATAGCAAAAGAAAATATTTTCCTCTTGTTACAGTAAACTGCGGAGCATTGCCTGAATCAATTCTTGAGAGTGAATTATTTGGTCACGAAAAAGGTGCATTTACTGGTGCCCATTATAAACGAAAAGGTAAATTTGAAATGGCTAATGGTGGAACAATTTTCCTGGATGAAATAGGAACCATCTCTCATAAAGTTCAAGTCGAATTATTAAGGGTCATCGAGACAAAAGAGTTTATGAGAGTTGGAGGCTCGGAAACGATCAAAAGTGATTTTAGAGTAATTGCAGCTACAAATGGTAACTTACAAAATCTTGTTAATTCAGGTCAGTTTAGAGAAGATTTATATTACCGATTAAACGTATTTACGATTCAACTTCCACCACTTCGTGAAAGAGGAGATGATATTTTACTTTTAGCAGATTATTTTTTGAAAAAATATTCAAATGCAATGAACAAAAAAATCTCTTCGTTTGATAATGATGCCATTAAGTTCATTAAGGAATATCACTGGCCTGGTAATGTTCGTGAACTTGAAAATGCGATTGAGCGTGCAGTTGTAGTTTGTCTAAAAGATAAAATTGGTGTTGAACATTTACCTATTAGAATATTCAATCAAAAAAATGACGAGCAAATAAAAGAAAAATCTTTAGAGGCAGTTGAGAAATTACATATTCAAAGAATTCTTAATGAAAATAATTGGAATATTTCAAAATCAGCAGAAGAACTTCAAATTGATAGAGTTACCCTATACAATAAGATTAAAAAATATGGTTTGCGGAAAGACGGTTAATGGCTCAGGTTATTCTTGCTCCCATAAATCTTGATAGTGATGAGTTACTTAAAGAAATAATTCCAACTTTAGAAAAAATCTCACCTTTCAAATTCAAAATAGAAAAATTCAACATTGATATCTCTGAAGCTTACTCAATTGAAAGAGGACAGTATCACTCAACAAAGATTTTAAAGATAATTAATGACAATTTGAAAAGTGATTCTTCAAAAGTTTTAGGCATAGTAAAAAATGATTTATTCATCCCCGTTTTAACTTACGTTTTTGGAGAGGCTCAATTAAATGGAAGATGTTCTTTGATCTCTTTATTCAGATTACACGAAGAGTTTTATTCAGGAAAAAGTAATTATGAATTATTAAAGCAAAGAACAGTCAAAGAAATCCTACACGAACTTGGTCATAATTTTGGACTTATACATTGTAAAGATTGGGAATGTGTTATGCATTCATCATCATCAATTGAAGAAGTAGATATTAAAGGGATTAGCTATTGTGAGAGCTGCTTTATAAATATAAAAATGAATTTAAAGGTTTCTAATGTGTAGATTAGTTTTAATGCTTAGAAGAGATCTTATTTAATTCAATCAAATATTCTTCATATAACAGGTTATCTTTCAATATTTTTTCAATTTCATTTTTTGATTTGGCTAAATTTAATTCGATTAGTAAAGCTTCTTTATTATTTAATTGAGATTTAATAACAACAAATAAAGCAGCTTTGAAGCTCATATAGTAATCATTTAAACTTCCTTCTTTTGCTTTAAATTTATCTTCAGTCCAGTCTGTCATAAGTTATTTTCCAAAGCCACTAATTTCACTAATTTTCAATGACTTTAATGAATTTTACATAAGAGTTCTAAAACTAAATTTGTTTACTCTGATCAATTTTGATTCATTAATTTTCTAACACAAATCATATTCCAATTAAAAATGATTATTAATGAGAAAAAGTGAAATTAAATGTTTTTTAATGTTGTATTTTCTACAACACCAAGTTCTTTTTTGTTGTTAATTTTACAACATCTTCTGTGAGATTTTTGAGGGTTATTAAATAATTCGTGGAAATTAGTGTAATTCGTGGCTTCTGGTTTAGCCACTAATTTCACGAATTTTTTCTAATCATAGTCATTTGCTTTTTTAACTTTTCTTTGAAATTTTAGAATAACTGCATAAATAAGTCTTTATTTTCTTTTATCCTCTCATTAAGCATTCATCTTTCATTGACATTTTTTAGGCTTTTGTTTTTTCGCCTTCTGCGCATTGTTCAAAAAGGC
>JANWVQ010000119.1 GCA_025056745.1 Ignavibacterium sp. | reverse complement strand
CATCCAACTTTAAAGAATTTTTACTAAAATTTGAACAGGTGTTCTAACCTCCGTTAGCTAACGGATGAACTACGACCCCATCCAACTTTAAAGAATTTTTACTAAAATTTGAACAGGCGTTCTAACCTCCGTTAGCTAACGGATGAACTACGACCTCTAAACTATTTAATAAATCCTAAATTCGTTAGCTAAAAGAATAATTAATTATTAATAATCTGTCGAATTTTTATAAACTATTTATAAGAACAAATTATTAAAAATGCGTGGCAAATATAAAACTCATTTTCAGAAAATACAAACTAATCTCCAAATGATATACCTACTCTTCTAGCTGTTATTACAGCTTGATCATCTGGTTTAACCAATTTTTGTCTTGATATTGCATCTTCAATTTTAACACTTTTAATCTCTGTGCCTTTTAATGCGACCATTCTTCCAAATTTTTTTTGAGCAACTAAATCAATAGCAAATGCACCGAACTTTGTTGATAAAATTCTATCAAAAGGAGTAGGACTACCACCTCTTTGTAAATGTCCTAAAACTGTTACTCGGGTTTCACGATTCATTTGCTCTTCAATTTTATCAGCTACAACTTTTCCAATTCCACCTAATTGTATTGGGTCAGTTCTCTTAATATCTGTTCCTCTTGTAACTAATTGTCCTCCAATTGGTTTTGCACCTTCAGCGACACAAACGAGACTGAATCTTTTACCCTTTAATTCTCTTTCTCTGATTTTAGCAAAGACTTTTTCATAGGAAAATGGTATTTCAGGAATTAGTATAATATCTGCACCTCCTGCAATACCTCCATTTAACGCAATCCAACCTGCATAGCGACCCATAACCTCGGCAACTAAAACTCTATGATGAGAAGCAGCTGTTGTATGTAATCGATCAAGAGCTTCAGAGACTACGAATACAGCGGAGTCGTGTCCAAATGTCAAATCTGTTGCTTCTAAATCGTTATCAATAGTTTTTGGAACGCCGACAATATTCATTCCCATTTCAGACAATTTTTTTGAGATGTGCATAGTGCCATCTCCACCAATAGCGATCAAAGCATCTAAGCCCCAATTGATGTAATTTTCTAGAGCGTCTTTTGATTTATCAACAATTTCTATTTTTCCATCTTTCTCAACTGGCCAGTGAAATGGGTCACCTTTATTAGATGAACCTAAAATCGTTCCACCTCTTGCTAAAATTCCACTAACGTCTTTGTTTGTTAATTCTTTAGCTTTTCCTTCAACTAAACCTTCAAAGCCATCAAGAATTCCAAATACTGTTAGACCATAATCTTCTGCGGGTTTTGTAACACCTCGAATTACTGCATTCAAACCCGGACAATCTCCGCCACCGGTAAGTATTCCAATTCTTCTAATACTTTTTTTGTATACCATATCTCTTTTCTATTTGTTAATCCAAATTTTTTAAATTTTTGAAGTGCAATTTAATTAAATCTTTTAATATCAAATCCCCGTAATTCTTTTTTATTTGATTAGCAACTTTTGTAACAGAAGATGATGAGCCAAAAGGAAGTTTAATATTTAATTCTTTACTCTTTTTTTCGAACCATTTCAATAGTTTTGATCTTGCAATAATTGAAGCACTGGCAACTCCTAAAAATCTCTCAGCTTTTTCTTCTAATATCAAATTCTTTTTATCAAAAACTTTACTGTTGAAATGTTTTTCTGAAGTAAATTTATCTATTACTATACAATCATAATTAAATTTTCTTGAAAGATTTTCAATTGCTTTTGAATGAGCCCAAACTAAAATTTTATTTAAATTCTGAATTTTATCATATAGCTGATTATACTTCTGTGGATGAATTTCAACAACTTCAAATCTATCTTTGAACTTTTTTTCAATCTGATTATAAATCGAAATAATATTTGAATCATTAATCTTCTTGCTATCTTTTACATCAAGTTTAATTAGTTCATCTCTAATTCCATCATCATAGGCAAATGCACAGACAATAAGAGGTCCGAATAAATCACCTTTTCCACTCTCATCATTTCCAATGTATTTATTAGGTTCGATTAACTCTGGTTCTTCGAAATAAAGAGTTCCATTGATTATTGACTCAACTTGTTTGTACAATTTATTATTCTTATTTCCTTGAATAATTGTCTTTAAATCATTCTTTTTTTTGCTGAAATAAACCAATACTTTTACTTTGGATTTATCTTTTTTAACATCAAATTCATAATTGTAATCTTTATTAATCAGATCGCCAACTAATAAATTCTCTTTTTCTAAATTTTCTCTTAAATTGTTGGCATAAATATTTGCTTTTTGTTTTAATAAACTCATAAAAAATTTCCATATTAAACTTAAGGTTCTAAAATGATAAAAAAATTTCTTTTAACAATTACAATAATCATCGGATTTAACTTTTCTTATTCTCAGGATATAAAGGAGAATGTAGAAAAATCTGTCCAGAACTTAAGTCAAAAATTACTTCTAAATGAAGATCAAGTTAATTCAATAACTTCTATAATGAATGAATTTTTTCTAAAATTAGAACAAAATAAAAATGATTCTACTTCACTGATAAAACAAACCAATGAAAAAATAGAATCGTATTTAGATAAGAAACAAAAAATAAAATTTGATGTTATAAAATCAGATTGGTGGAATAAACTGCTAGGGAAAAGAAACACTCAACAAAATGAACAAGATTAAGGTGATAATCTAAAAATTATCCAATTATTACTTTTCTTTTTATAACATATTCGATCGTGAAGTCTGTTTTCTCTTCCTTGCCAAAATTCAAAATATTTTGGTATTACTTTATATCCACCCCAATAATCTGGAAGGGGAGGGTTGTTGCCATATTTTTCTTTTAGCTTTTGAATTTTTTCAATTAAGATTTCTTTGTCTTCTAAGATTTTACTTTGCTTAGAAGCAATTGCACTATATCTACTCTCAAGTGGTCTGGATATGAAATATGTTTCAGACTCTTCTCTGCTGATTTTTTTAACTTTGCCTTCAATCCTTACTTGTCTTTCAAAATCCATCCAATAAAATAGCAGAGCAACATTACTATTCTTTTCAATTTCAATTCCTTTTCTACTTTTATAGTTTGTAAAAAATGTAAAACCTCCTTCATCATAGTGTTTTAATAAAACCACTCTCGAGGAAGGTTTATTTTTGTAAGAAGTTGATAATATCATTGCATTAGGTTCTAAGATTTTTGAATTAAGAATTTGCTCAAACCAATTATCAAATAACTTAAATGGATTTTGTGGAATTGAACTTTCATCAAGTTTGAACTTTGAGTAGTTAATTCTTAGTTTGTGGATACTTTTATTTATTTGCATAAGGCTTTTTAATATGTTTATATTTTCAAACAAAATCCGATTATTTATTTCAAAACTATTAAATAATTATAAAATTTTTGTTAAGGATTATGAAAAAGTCAAAGCTAACTAAAAAACAACTTGAAGAACTTGAAAAGTTCGGAACAAACACTTGGTTTTTAGAATATCTTCAGAGTCAGCAAGAACAAATGCCTGACGAAGTTTTAGAAAAATGGAAAAAATTTCTCGATGATGATGAAAGGTTAAAACTTCAGGAAACAAGTAGTCAGAAATCAAATGGTTCAGATAATAAATTATCAGAATATTCAACTAGCCAAATATTATCATCTGAAGTTAAATCAGATACTTCTGATGAAGAGAGGCGTTTAATTGCTGGAAGTGCGCAACGCATTCTTGATAATATGACCGCAAGCTTATCAATTCCTGTTGCCACATCTCAAAGAACAATTCCAGTTAAATTATTAGAAGAAAACAGAACAATAATTAATCAACATTTGCAGAAACGTGGTGAAGGGAAAATTTCTTTTACTCATATTATCTCTTGGGCAATCCTAAAAGCAATTCAAGCTTTTCCCGTAATGAACAATGCCTTCCAGATGATTGATGGAAAACCACATTTAATTATTAGAAAGGATATTAACCTTGGAATTGCTGTTGATATTCAAAGAAAAGATGGATCTAGATCTTTACTAGTACCGAATATAAAAAAAGCAAATCAACTTAACTTCCTCGAGTTTTGGAAGAAATATGATGATTTAATTGAACGCTCTCGAAAAGGGATAATTGATCCTTCTGAATTTCAAGGAACGACTGTTTCAATTACTAATCCGGGAACAATTGGAACGGTTGCCTCGATACCAAGATTAATGGTTGGACAGGGAGTAATTGTTGCTGTTGGTGCTATTCAATACAATGCAGAGTATCAGGCAATGTCTTCTTCGGTTATTTCATCTCTTGGAATAAGTAAAGTTATGAATATTACGAGCACCTATGATCATCGTATTATTCAAGGTGCTGAATCAGGAATGTTCCTTCGTGAAATAAGTGATTTACTCTTAGGGAAGAAGAATTTTTATGAGGAAATTTTTGAAGCACTGAATATTCCTATTCAACCATTAAAATGGGAAACTGATTTTCAACCTTCATTATTCGCTCAAGCTTCTGCTAACACAGATGCAATCGAACGTCAAGCAAAAGTTTTGCAACTTATAAATTTTTACAGAGTAAGAGGGCATTTAATCGCTGATATAGACCCTCTTGGCTCAAAAACTGTTTATCATCCTGAATTAGATCCTTCAACATTTAATTTTACTGTTTGGGATTTAGATAGAGAATTTATCACAGGTGGTTTTGCTGGAATGAAAACAGCCACTTTGCGCGATATTATAAATATTCTTCAGAAAACTTACTGTGATAAAATTGGTGTAGAATTTATGCATATCCAAAATCCTGCAGAGAAAATTTGGTTGCAGGAGAAAATGGAATCAAATAGAAATACTCCAAACTACGATACAAACATTAAAAAAGAGATCTTAAAAAATTTAACTTATGCAGAAACTTTTGAGCATTTTGTTCATACAAGATTTGTAGGACACAAAAGATTTTCATTGGAAGGTAATGAAGCGCTTATTCCAGTATTAAATTATTTACTTACCAAATCTGCTGAAAGCAATATAATTGAAGCTGTAATTGGAATGGCTCATAGAGGCAGGCTCAATGTATTAGTAAATGTGATGGGTAAATCAGTTGAATCAATTTTCTCAGAGTTTGAAGACATTTATGATTTGGATTCAATCCAAGGTTCTGGTGATGTTAAATATCATTTAGGAGCAGCAGGAAAACATACTATTCCAGATGGTAGAAGCATTCAAATAACTCTTTCATCAAATCCAAGTCATCTCGAATGGGTAAATCCAGTAGTGGAGGGAATAGCTCGTGCTAAGCAAACTCGATTAGGTGATTCAAAAACTCATCAAAAGGTTATTCCTATATTGATTCACGGTGATGCTGCTTTTGCAGGGCAAGGCGTTGTGGCTGAAACTTTAAATCTCTCTCAATTATCTGGATACAGAACTGGTGGAACAATTCATATCATTGTAAATAATCAAATAGGATTTACTACCACTCCAGAATCTGCACGCTCATCAACTTATGCAACTGATGTTGCTAAAATGATTCAAGCTCCTATATTCCACGTTAATGGTGATGATCCGGAAGCTGCACTATGGGTTACTGAAATTGCTTTAGAGTATAGAAATATTTTTAAGAAGGACGTTGTAATCGATCTGCTTGGCTATAGAAGGCACGGACATAATGAAGGAGATGAACCTGGTTTTACTCAACCTTTAATGTATGAAAAAATTAAACAGAAAAAATCTGTTTATACTCTTTACACTGAAAGACTAATAAAAGAAGGTGTTATAACGAAAGAGGAAGCTGATAAAATAAGATTAAGCTATGAGAACAAATTAGCTAAAGCTTTAGATTCAATTAAAAGAAAAAGTTCAAATTTCGCTGGTGATCTTCCACTTGCAGTGCCATTAAAATTGGTAAAGAGTCAAAAGAAAATAGGGGATACGTTTATTTCTGAATCAATGTTGCAAAAGATTATCAAAGGAATCACAACTATTCCAGAGGATTTTAATGGTCATCCAAAACTTCAAAAATTTTTAGAGAAAAGAAAACAATTTCTTGACAACACAGAAAAAGCTGATTGGGCTTTAGCAGAATCAATTGCTTTTGGTAGTCTTTTACTTGAAGGCACACCAATTCGTTTAAGTGGGCAAGATAGTGTTCGAGGAACTTTTAGTCAAAGACATTTAGCCTTAACAGATGTTAAAAATGGTAATGAATATATTCCTTTGAATCATCTTGATGAAAATCAAGCAATGATTGAAGCGCTCGATAGTTCATTATCTGAAGCTGCGGTATTAGGATTTGAATTTGGTTACAGTGTTGCTGACCCCCTCGCTTTAGTAATTTGGGAAGCTCAATTTGGTGATTTTGCTAATGGTGCTCAGGTTATGATTGATAATTTTATCGTCGCTTCCTATGAAAAATGGAATGTACCTAATTCACTAGTAATGTTATTACCACACGGTTATGAAGGTCAAGGCCCCGAGCACTCGAGTGCAAGAATTGAAAGATTTTTAATCCTTTCAGCTGAAGATAATATGTATGTTACAAATCCAAGCACTCCTGCTCAATATTTCCATCTTTTGAGGAGACATATTAAACATCATATTAATAAACCTTTGGTCATTTTTACACCTAAGAGTTTATTGAGACTTCCTGAAGCTAGATCATCAAAAGAAGAGTTCCTGTCAGGTAAATTCCTTGAAGTTATTGATGATAATTCCATCTCAAATAAGTCAGAAATAAAGAAAGTAATTTTATGTAGTGGAAAAGTTTTCTATGAATTGGTGAAATATAGAGAGCAGAATAAGATAAACGATACAGCTATTGTAAGACTTGAGCAATATTATCCATTTAATGAACAGTTATTAAAAAATGTTTTGCATTCCTATTCAAACTCAAAGAAATTAGTGTGGGTTCAAGAAGAACCTCGAAATATGGGTGCGTGGAATTTCCTTTGGCATAGATTGAATGAATTGTTATTACCGGGACAGAAGTTATTCTGTTCGAGTAGGCCTGAAAGTGCAAGTCCGGCAGTTGGTTCACAAAAATTATCAAATCAACAGCAGAAGTATTTGATTATAAATGCATTTGATATGTAGGAGATAGATTTTGGAACTTATTATTTTTGTAATCAGGAATATACAAAATGCGGCAGTAATTCAGTGGTAGAATGCCAGCTTCCCAAGCTGGACGTCGCGGGTTCAAATCCCGTCTGCCGCTCAAATTTTTGGTTAAGTTGTTAAAAATTTGGATATTTGTGTTGTAAAATATTGTTCTTATTATTAATTCATTTAGGGCGCTTAGCTCAGTTGGTTCAGAGCATCTGCCTTACAAGCAGAGGGTCGGAGGTTCGAATCCTTCAGCGCCCACAATTTGGATGATTGTAAGCCCGTAAGTTCATCTCCATTTTTATCAAGTCTCGAATATCTTATTAGAATCAATAAGATGAGATATCATATCAAACTAAGAAAATCAACTTAGAATATTTAGTTATTGAATGGAACAAATAAATATTTTCCTCAGGCGCTTAGCTCATCCGTTAGCTAACGGAGGTTCAGAGCATCTGCCTTACAAGCAGAGGGTCGGAGGTTCGAATCCTTCAGCGCCCACAATTTGGATGATTGTAAG
>JANWVQ010000101.1 GCA_025056745.1 Ignavibacterium sp. | reverse complement strand
ATGATTTATCGTAAAGCACCCAGTCTCTTTGATGTTGTTATATGTATGTCTCGGAACAGATAAGGGTCTGAATAAAATTCCTATCAAAGGTGGATTTGCTCCAACGTGAATTACTGAGCTAAAAATGGCTAAATTCGTAATACCAGACTTTGATATTGTTCCTATTAAGTTAGCACTTTTAAAACCTGATAAAGAATTAACAAAGTTGATTCTGTATCTTCTTTCAAAATCTAAGATTTTTTCTTTTGTAATAATCATTCGCTTATATCGGTTATAAAAAATGTCTTAAATATGAAATATTAATCCTTTTAATGGTTAAAAGAATTATTATCAAGTATGAATTAAAAACATTTTTAACTTCTAATAAGTTTAAGTAATTCTTCTGTCTTTTCTTTCATAAGATTTACATCACCTTTTGATTCAACATTTAACCTGATTATAGGTTCGGTGTTTGACATTCTAAGATTAAATCTCCAATTTTCATATTCAACACTTAACCCATCAGTTTTATCTATTTTCCCATCAGAATAGATTTTTTCAATCTCTTCCAATTTTGCTTTTGGATTTTCTATCGTTGAATTAATTTCACCAGAGCAAGGATAAGCTTCAATCATTTCTCCAACTAATTCACTTAGCTTTTTATTTTCTTCAGACATTAATTGAAGAATAAGTAAGAATGGTATCATTCCACTGTCGGAATAAGCATTCTCTCTGAAATAGTGATGAGCTGACATTTCACCGCCATAGATTGCATTTACCTCTCGCATTTTTTCTTTGATAAAAGCGTGACCACTCGGAGATTGAACTGCTACTCCATTATATTTTTTAACTATATCAATTGTGTTCCAAATTAAACGTGGGTCGTGAACAATTTTTTCTCCCGGATTATTTAATAAAATTGATTTTGCTAAAAGTCCTACGATATAATATCCCTCAATAAAATTTCCATTTTCATCGAAGAAAAAACATCGATCATAATCACCATCCCAAGCAACCCCCAAGTCAGCATTATTATTTTTCACGGCATCTATTGTTGATTGTCTGTTTTCAATTAATAAAGGATTTGGCACTCCATTGGGAAATTTTGAATCAGGTTCATTAAATATTTTAATCATCTTAATAGGCAGATTTGGTTCTAAAGCATCAATAGCAAGTCCTGCGCATCCATTTCCAGCGTTGACAACAACCTTTAAAGGTTTAATTTTATTAGGATTATAAAACTTTCCAAGATTCTTTATAAAATCATTCATTATATCAATTTTAATATAATTACCTTTATTCGTAGTAATAGGTTCGAATTCATTATTCAAAATCATTTTCTCAACTTCATTTAATCCAGAGTTATAACCCACTGGAACTGAGTCTTTTTTTACAAATTTCATCCCATTGTATTCGGGAGGATTATGACTTGCAGTTATCATTATTCCTCCATCAGCATTAAGAAAAGGAGTTGCAAAATAGACCATTTCAGTTCCACATAATCCAATATCTATTACGTCAACTCCACTGTCAATAAGTCCATTTTTAAGATATGTGCTCAGTTCTTCTGATGATTCTCTTACATCGTGACCGATAACTATTTTTTTCGCACTAATAAGTTTAGAATATGCTCTGCCAATTTTATAAGCTAAATCTTGATTTAACTCTGAGGGAACTTTACCACGAATATCATAAGCTTTAAAGCATTCTAATTTTTGCATACAAACTCCTTCTATTGAGTGATTAAAATTTGGTTTTGCTTATTTAAAAAAAGATTATAAGTTTTGCTCGAAATTTACTGAAATATTTTTTTTGTGAATTATTTTTAATAGAACTTTAATAAAATAAAATTTAGGAGAAAATATCGCTTCTATTGATACTGTTAGTTGGCATTTTGCCAAGTGTAATAATTCAAAATGCAATTCGATTTTTTTAGTTCATCCTGATGAAAATCCTGGAGAGCTTGGTTATATCTGTCCAGAGTGTAGTCGAAAAGCAATGAGCTCTCATATAGTTCAATGTTCAAGTTGCAAAACAATCTTAAATCTTATCAAAGTATCTTCTCAGGAAGAGAAAGTTGTATTCACTGTTCCAAAGTGTTCCCATTGCTACGGAACAATTGAAGATGAGTGGGAAATTGAACCTTTATATTACCCTGATTCTTATATCTAGTCAATAATTTAAATTTTTAATTTTCCATTTATTTAACTCCAAAATCTTTTTTTTAACAATTGGTTATTTTTTCCCATCTTGATCAGTTCAATAGTAATTTTATTAAATAATTCATTCTTAATAACTATGAAAAAATATTTTTTTATCTTTGTTTGAGCTTCTTAAGATGATTATAATAAGTTTGCAAATAATCTAATTACAATGGACACAATAAATCTATTAGTTTTAATAAATCTTGTTTTAAGTTTTATTTACAACATTGGGCTTACAAAAGAAGTTGTTAGCGGGAAATTTTCACCAGTAAAAGAGAAACCAAATTCCTATTTACAATCATTACCTCTTTGGCTTGCATCAATAATTATTTTGTTAATAATACTATCATCTTTTCAAATTGGTACTTTGAACTATGATAAAAATTTGGAAAGCTTAAGAATCGCAGGACTTATCGTTTATATTATTTTTACTTGGCTTCAATATTTTTCATTTAAATCATTAGGAAAAAATCATTCACCAGATATTTTAATTAAAAAAGAACATCAACTAGTCACAAAAGGTTTTTATAAAATTTGCAGACATCCACAATATCTTTTTCAAATTTTTATTGATTTAGGAGTTTCATTTGCCACTTTGAGTTATTTGATTTTTCCATTAGCTTTAATTGAAATTCCATTACTGATTAAACGAGCAAAATTGGAAGAAGCATTATTGGAAAAACATTTTGGACAAACTTTAATTGATTATAAATCAAAGACAGGATTTTTTCTGCCTTTTATAAAATGAAAAGAATATTAATTAAAATATTACTAATTGTCTCTTTTCCTTCTATTTTATTATCTCAAAAAGATGTAAACATAGAAGTTAACATCAATGCTAAAGATAATTATTTGCCCGGTTATTTGCGGGAAGGAATGTATTACATTTCAATCGAGGATTTTTGTAAAATAAATTCTGTCACATACAAATTTGATTACAAGTCCCGAACAATAATAATTAATTCATCGAAATCATCTTATAAAATAATTGCTCGTAATCCATTTATTCAAAAAACTGATATTTCAACTCGTGGCGTTTCTATTATTCAACTGCCAACCTCAACTTACTTTTTTGATGATATGCTTTATTTGCCGATTAAGTACTCATTAAAGATATTGGAAGATATATCAGGTAAGGAATTAAAATTTTACGAGCCAAATAGAATTATTTTGTCTGATAAAAAAATTGTAAGTAAAGAAGAAAAAACTAATGCAGAAAATATATCAACGAAATTTGATGTTGTAGGAATTTCTATTGATGAAAAAGCAAATGGAACGATGATAAAATTAAAATCAAACAAAAGAATTCCATCTTATTACTCTTCGTTCAAGGATAATGTTCTTTCAATCATCTTGAGAAAGGTTAATGGAGATACTTCCAAAATTAACTTTCAAGGTACAGGTGGTGTAGTTAAACAAATTAAATCAAATAATGTTGGAAATGATCTTGAACTTAAAATCTTCGTCGGTCCTGAATATACCAATAGTGAAGTTATTAATTCAGAAATCGGAAACGATATTATTATTACAATTCACAATAAACTCTTTAAAAGAAAAGAACCAGCTCCCAAAAAAGAAAAATGGGAATTCGATGTTATAGTAATTGATCCAGGGCACGGTGGAAAAGACCCCGGAGCTATTGGAGTAAATGGCGCTAAAGAAAAGGATATTACTTTAGGTATTGCGTTAAAATTGGGTCAGATTATAAAGGAAAACTTCAAAGATGTGAAAGTAGTTTATACTCGCAAAACGGATGTGTTTGTTGACCTTTACAAACGCGGTAAGATTGCAAATGAAAACAATGGAAAGCTATTTATTTCAATTCATTGTAATTCTACTCCAAAGAAACCAAGCGATGCAAGTGGCTTTGAAGTATATTTACTACGACCAGGAAGAACAAAAGAAGCAATTGCTATTGCAGAATTCGAAAACAGCGTGATAAAATATGAAGAAGATCCGAACCGTTATCAAAAACTAACTGATGAAAATTTTATTTTGGTAAGTATGGCTCAATCTGCTTATATGAGATTTTCAGAAAAATTTGCTGAGATGCTTCATAATCAATTTTCAAATCATCATACTCTATCTTCCCGTGGAGTAAAACAAGCTGGGTTTTATGTTTTGGTCGGAGCTTCTATGCCGAATGTTTTAATTGAAACTGGTTATCTCTCTAATCGTAAAGATGCAGAATTTCTAAATTCGAAAAGAGGGCAGGAGGAAATTGCTCAAAAAATCTTCAATGCAATTAAAAACTATCGAGAACATTATGAATTAGAAATGGAAGCTAATTAAATCTAATATCATCAGGTAGTTCATTTTTATTTTCAGACTTCACAGGAAATTTATCCTTCAAAACTTCTCCAATTTTATCTATAAAATCCATTAAACCACTGAAATAATTTCCCAATCTAAATTTTTCTGACATCTCATCTGCAAGTTTCTGTAAAAATTCATTATCTAAATATTCCAGAATTTTGTTATCTGGCAGAATGTAAAATTGTCTTTCTGAAAACAGAATAAAAATAAGCACTCCTGTTGATTGACTTGTTTGTGCGATTTTGGCTTTTACAAATTCTCTTTGTGCTAATTCAACAATTGACTTTTTCTTTTCAAACAAACCTCTTTTCTCTTTAATACTCAAAACAATCTCACATAATGTATTCTTTTCTACTTCCGCAATCTTATTTTTCAATTGATTGATTTCTTCCTTACTCAAAATATTAAATGGAAACTTTTTAGACATAATACATTCTCTCTTAAAATATTTGTCATTTTATTTTTTATTAAAATAGTTAAAACATAAATATTGATAAACTTGATTTTATTAAAACTTTCAGAGAATAGCTCCTCGATTGAGATTTATTTAGAGTGTGATATTAAAATAAAATTTTTTCAAGGAGTATTTTCAAAAATCACTTCGAGTGGTTTTGCTGCAGTTGAAATTTTATGTTCAACAAGATTTCTCAATTCTTCTTTGAATAGCATTGTCGCATCATTTGAATCATTCAATTCAACATAAGCAATCGGAACTTTCGATAAAATGCTGTCAAACTTTGTCTCTATTCTACAAGATTTGACTTTCGGATGTTCTGATAAAATTTCTTGAATTTCTTTCAAACTAATAATCTCTCCTGCTATTTCCAATTTGTCATCTAATCTGCCGGTAATTTTAATTTTCTCGTCATCTTTAAAGCCAGTATAATCAGTTAAATAAATTTTCTTTTTAAGGTTGTCTGAAACTAAATTCTTTTTAATCAAAGAAGGACAAGAATCATTATAAGCAATTATTCCTTCTGCTTTGTTAATAGATTTCATCGAAGAATTTACTAAATCCATATTAACAGATGGGAAATTGATGTTTATAAATCCAGGTGTTATCTCTGTAATACCTGGAATATCAGAAAAAAGAATATTTCCGAAATCATTTGAAATTTTACAAGTAGTAAGTGGAATTTTATTCTTACATACTTTATTAAAAATTCTCGCCCAGTCGTTTTCATTTAACTGATTACCAATAACTGAAATAAGTTTTAATGAAGCAAGTTCATTCGCATTAAAGTTAATATCATCGGCTATGGTCAATGCTTTGATGATGTATGATTCAGATAAAAACTTGGTGATTTTGTAATTACTAATAATTTTCCAAATCCTATCCTGAGATGGAAAGTTTGGTAATCCTTCATAAATAAAATTAGAAATCCCGTGAAGTAATGGTGCAAATATTCCGTATGCAATCCCAACTAAAGAAGACAAATCACTATTGTTAAGGAAAATATCATCACTCGTGAAATCAAATGCATATTTTGCCGAAGTGTATGTTTGAACCATAAATCCAGCAGTTGGGAAAAATTTTTCAAGTATCTTACCATCCTTATCATAATCGAAAAATGAGAATAAAGGATGTTTTCCTTCTAATTTTAATGGTGGACATTCATCAGATACTTTATCAAAAAAATCAGAAGCTAAAAAATCAACTTCTGGTTGAACAGATAAATCATAATTTTTTGATCTTCTAAAAATCAACTTTAAGGATGAAAACGAAACTTCTTTTAATGAATCATCAACTTTATTTTTAACCTCAATTAAAAGCCCCTTTCGATAGATAATATCAGAAAGAATTATAAGATTAAATTTTCCTACCTGAAGTCTTTTTACTAAAGATGGTTTTGAAATAATTGGATTTAATATATTAAATGTAATTCCCAACCTCGCACAAGCAAGAGCAGAAATAATAGTCTCAGCCATTGAACCGCAAATTATACAAGCCTTATCACCCTTTCTGAATCCCAATTTTTTAATTGTATTAGCTGTTCTGTTTACATAAGAATAAAGAAGTTGATAGGTTAATATCCAATTTTTTCCTGATTCGCTTTCCCAGATTATTGCTGCTTTATTTTTATTGTCGTTAGAAAGATGCCTATCAATACAATTTATTGTAATATTTGTTCTTGAATTATTGAACCAAACTGAATTAAAAAATTTTCCTGTTCTTACTTTCTCCGTCTTTTTGAACCAAAGTAATTCGTCGCTTTCCAACATCCAAAACTTGTCAACATCTGTTTTGAAAAGATTAAACTTTTCCTGATACTTTTTGAAAGAGGTGAAATTATGGTTTGTATATTCAAAATCAGTAACTTTATAAGTCTTTGAGACTATTTCATTTATTATTTGATTTTGATGCTTTTCTTCTGACAAGATGTTTAGATTATTTTTGAGTGTAAAATTAGATACAATTTATTATCAAATCAATCTTTTATAGTTCTAAAAAATATTAAAGTATGAATTATGGAACTTGCAATTTTTGAATCTGAAATTCAGATTAGACCAGATGATATTGATATGAACAATCACGTTCATAATGCAAAATATTTAGATTATGTTCAAGCGGCGAGATATATGCAAATGAGAGATAATTATAAATATCCAATGGAACTGTATATTGAACAAGGTTATAACTGGTTTGCAAGCGAAGCACATATCAGTTTCAAAAGAGCTTTAAAATTTGGTGATTGTGCTATTGTTCGTACTCAAATCAAAGAATGGAAAGGTGCTCAGGTAAGCGTCAACTTCTGGATATTTAGTAAAATTAGCAACAAGCTCGCTGCAGAAGGTTATTTAGTCTATACTTTAGTATCTCTTAATTCAGGAAAACCAGTAAGAATTCCTCAAGAGATTATAGATAAGCACTTAATCTATAAATAAAATTATTTGAACTTTATGTTCTCTAACTTAAAAAACTCTAATTCACCTTTCTCATTAACTGATGGACTCATCAAAGATGATAAAATTTGTTTTCTGTATTCGAAAATTTCTTTTACTCTTTTTTTAACGAAAAGAGCATTAGCAATATTTCCAATAATTCCAAAAGGAAGAGCATAAGTGACAATATCCTGCATTTCAACACCGACATTTGGAATTTCTGTAAAGATATGTTCGTGATGCCACATTTTATAAGGTCCAAATCTCTGTTCATCAACAAAATAATAAGGTTCATTTACGTGTGTAATTTCTGTAACCCAGGTTACTGGTATATTTAATAATGGAGAAACTTTATAAGTAATGATTTGTCCAGGATACATTTTAGATGCTACTTCAGAAGTTATTCTGAAATTCAACCAAGGTGGAGTAATTTTATCTAAATTCCTTGGATTGGAAAAGAACTTCCACGCATCCTGAAGTGATATAGGTAAAATCTGTGAATATTTTATTTGAAAAATTTTCATTTCTTGCTCATATTGTTATTGTAAATTTCAAACAAATTGAACAAATCAAAAATTCCATTTTAATATGAATATTGTTGCAATAGGAGAAATTCTATTTGACATATATCCAACCAAGAAAAAGCTTGGCGGTGCACCTCTAAACTACATCTATCACATTAATAAAATTCTTGGTAGTGGGACAATAGTAAGCCGTGTTGGAAAGGATCCTCTCGGTCAAAAAGTTTTTGAGGAATTAAAAAAATTCAATATCAGCACTGAATTCATCCAGCAAGACAATATGCACCCCACCGGAGTTGCTAATGTAACTTTGGATGCTGATGGAAATCCCGAGTTTGAAATAGACACCGAAAGAGCTTTTGACTATATAGAAAAAACTCCTGAATTAAATGAATTAATGTCCTCTGATTTAGATTGCTTTTACTTTGGTACTTTAGCACAACGCTCAGAGGTTAGTAGGAACACTATTCAAAGTTTTTTTAGTAAAAAGGGTGTCAAATACTTTCTTGATCTAAATCTGAGAAATTCTTTTTATGATGAAGAAATATTAATAAAATCCTTGGAAACCTCCGATGTTCTAAAAGTAAACTATAAAGAGATGATTGAGCTTAATGATTTAATAGTCCAGATTAACTATAATACAGAGAAAGTAGCTTATGAATTAATGGATAGATTTAATATAAGTTTAATAGCCGTAACACGTGGAAAAGATGGGGCAACGTTATTTGAGAATGGCAAAAGATATGATTATGCAAATTCTCCGAGAAAGATTCTTGATTGCACTGGAGCAGGAGATGCTTTCTCAGCAATTTTGTCTATAGGATTTATGCTTGGAATTGAACCCTTTAGAATAAATAAATTAGCAAACGATTTTGCATTGGAAGTCTGTATGATCGAAGGTGCTTTACTTAAAGATGAAATAGTCTATGAAAACCTGAAGAATGAATTAGGATTGTATTGAAGATTAATAAAAAAATTTTTACAATAATTTTATTAATAATTAAATAGTTAAAAAATATAATCTTTCAATTATTATCACTCAATAAAATTTAAATCAATAAAAACCGTAACCAATTACGGGGGAATAAATACTCAAACAACAAAAACGGAGGATCAAATGCCATATCAAAACATCTCAGCCGAAATAAGTGACAGGGACAAACGGGAAATTTTGGATCTTGTTCAGCAAATTGAATCAAGACTTAATTTCCTTATTAATCTCACACCAGAAGAAAGACAGTCAATACCTAAAATGGGGGACAAGACAATTGCTTTTGTTCAAAAAGCGCTTGAACTTGCACAACAAAATCCCAACCTCGTTCCACCTTATGTAAACTTAGATGAACTCAGAAGAGACTTTGAATTGTCAATTAGATTAAAAGACATTTTAAATGCTGTTTCGAGAGTTTATGAAAAACTTTCTGATACTTACATTGCCGCTGGAAGCGAAGCATTTACAGCTGCATTATCTTTTTACAAGAGTGCAAAAGCTGCTTCTAAGATGAATGTGGCTGGAACCGATATTATAGTTGAAGAACTTTCAAAAAGATTTGAGAAGAAGCTAACTTCCCCTGAAAATCCAGAACAAGGATAACTACTATTAAAGCTTAATTCCGCATATCTGACATAAAATAAGTCAAAATGGTGCATCAGGTTTAATGATTTAAGTCTGATGCACCTTTAAATCTCGATAAAAACTTTTATTAAAAACTTAAAAATCCAAAAAATCTGTAAAAAACTGCAATTTTGAAGTTTTTAACTCCAATTTTGAAGTTCTGAACTGCAATTTTGGAGTTCCGAACTCCGATTTTGAAGTTTTTAACTCCGATTTTGAAGTTTTGAACTGCGATTTTGAGGTTCTGAACTGCGATTTTGGAGTTCTGAACTGCAATTTGGAGTTCTAAACTCCGATTTTGAAGTTTTTAACTCCAATTTTGAAGTTCTGAACTCCAATTTTGAAGTTCCGAACTCCGATTTTGAAGTTCTGAACTGCAATTTTGGGGTTCCGAACTGCAATTTTGGGGTTCTGAACTGCGATTTTAGAGTTTTAAAGTGGAATTTTGAGGTTTGACAAATCGACTTCCATCAGGGTAGTTATTATAATCAAAATCAAGATCAGAGTCAGTGTTATAGTACATTTTTACCTCCAATAGTTGACAGATTAATATTAATTAAGTGAATAAGTAGTAATCTCAGCTAAACGCTTTTTTAGTAGTTCCAGTTGTTCCTCTAAAATAATTTTATTTTCCTCACTACCTTCATTAACTTCAATTTCCATTAATTTGAAAAGGCAGTTCATTATTTGATTTTTTAAGTAGTAGAACTCAGGATAAATATAATCTTGAATTTTAGGTAACTTTGATAAGATCATTCCCACTTCTAAAATATTCAAGTCTTTTTCATCAATAATTTCCATAGGAATTAAAATTCCATAAATCAATTCCATTTCATTAATTACAATCATCCAGTCCAATTCATCAAAATCCATTGTAGAAAGCTCACCTATAGTAGTTTCAAGAGATATATCAGAATTGTCATCAAGGTGGGATAGGATTTGATTATATAAAGTGTAAGCGTATTTGTTCATATTAAACCTTTCAGATGGTTATTTATTTTTTAGGAGAAAAAAATTCTATTTATTTACGCAAAGATTTAATTATAAATATTTTTGAATCTCAAGGAATTCAAGAATTGCCTTCATTGAATAATTTAAATAAGAAATTATCTAAACTATCATCCAATTTTTTTAACTTTTCACTAAATAAGCGGAATTCATATACATTGTTTTTAGTGTCGGTTACAATATAGATTCCATCTCCCACGTTAATAATAGGAATGAATTGTTTAGGAAGTTTAGCTTTTCGCAGTTCCAAGGTGTTTTTAACAATATTCAAGTGAGAATTATTCTTAACACCTAATCCAAATAATTCCCAATGTTTAAATGACAAAGAACCATAATTTTTAATAATTAGTCTGATTTGCTCAGGAAAAATTATGTCTAATTCTTTTTCAGCATCTTTAATAATTTTTTCTTCA
>JANWVQ010000066.1 GCA_025056745.1 Ignavibacterium sp. | reverse complement strand
GTATAAACATAATAAACAAAAAGAATGAACATTAAAAAAAGGATAATACCATCAATTCTTGAAAGATAATTTTTCTCGGATAAAAAAAAGTTGTTCGCTAAAAAAAGTAACAGTAACGCAGCGAATAACGAAAAAGGAATTTCTTTCCAAACAGTGCTCGACTGAACTATCAATGGAGTTATTAGTGCTGATGTTCCAAGAATAATAAAGAGATTGAAATTATTGCTTCCAATGATATTACCTAAAACGATGTCACTATGATTTTCTAAAGAAGCAAAAATATTAACAACCAATTCAGGAGTAGATGTCCCAAATGCTACAATAGTTAATCCAATAGCAAGATCACTGACATTTAATTTTTTTGCAAATGCAGAGGCTCCATCTACAAGCCAGTCTGCACTTTTTATCAATATTCCAAATCCAACTATGAGAATTATAATTTCAAAAAACATTGATTTTTCATCCAAATAAAATTGAAATTTAATAAGATTAAGATAGATAAAAATTTTTGTTAATAGGAATTTTTTAATTAACAATAAAAAATAGTATTAAATAAGAAATAAAGATTTTTATCGCATAAAAGAATCATAATCATATAAAGTTAGAATTTTATGGATTTATTAAGAAATTTTATTATACATCAAGAATGCCTAATGCAGAAATATTTTTTGTAATTTTGAAACGATAATTAAAAACTTTAGGAGCATATATGACAAATATTATAGATGTATGGGCAAGAGAAATTCTTGACTCAAGAGGAAATCCAACAATTGAAGTCGAAGTAACTTTAGAATGCGGTGTAGTCGGAAGAGCTGCTGTGCCGAGCGGAGCTTCCACAGGCGAACACGAAGCTGTTGAATTAAGAGATGGAGATAAATCCCGTTACAATGGGAAAGGTGTTAAAAAAGCGGTAGAAAATGTTAATGAAAAAATTGCAGATGAACTCATTGACTTTGATGCAACAGAGCAAGTCGCAATTGATAACCTTTTAATTAGTTTGGATGGCACAGAAAATAAATCAAATTTAGGAGCTAATGCTATTCTTGGAGTTTCACTCGCTTGTGCTAAAGCAGCTGCTGAAGCTTTAGGTCTCCCACTTTATAAATACATTGGTGGCACAAATGCAAAAACTCTTCCCGTTCCAATGATGAACATAATAAATGGTGGTAAGCACGCTGATAACAACGTAGATTTTCAGGAATTTATGGTAATGCCTGTTGGTGCTACAAATTTTGCAGAAGCATTAAGGATGGGCGCTGAGACATTTCACTCTTTGAAATCAGTTTTATCAAAGAAAGGTTACAATACCGCAGTCGGAGATGAAGGTGGCTTTGCACCAAATCTTCGTTCTAATGAAGAAGCTATTGAAGTAATCCTCGAGGCAATTGAAAAAGCTGGATACAAAGTTGGAACTGAAATAGCAATTGCACTTGATCCAGCAGCTAGTGAGTTCTTTTTGAAAGATAAAAATGCTTACCATTTATTCAAATCAGCTCCAGATAAAATTATTCCAATTGAAAAGATGGTTGATTTTTGGGCAGACTGGGTAAATAAATATCCAATAGTTTCTCTTGAAGACGGTATGGCTGAAGATGATTGGGATGGATGGAAATTATTGACTGATAAAATCGGAAATAAGATACAGCTTGTTGGTGATGATTTATTTGTAACCAATACAGAACGTTTAGCAAAAGGTATTGATCTTGGAGTAGCAAATTCAATCTTAATAAAACTAAATCAAATTGGAACTCTTACAGAAACTCTGGATGCAATCGAGCTTGCAAAAATAAATGGATATACTTCTGTTATAAGTCATAGATCAGGTGAAACAGAAGATTCTACAATCGCTGATGTGGCTGTAGCCACTAATGCCGGTCAGATTAAAACTGGTTCAACTTCAAGAACTGACAGAATAGCTAAATATAATCAGCTCCTAAGAATTGAAGAAGAACTTGATACCACTGCTGTTTTTCCTGGATTAAATGCACTTAATTATAATGGATAATTTTATCGGGCAGAGGTTATCTTAAAAATAAAGCACTCCTTAATTAAAATAAATTTTAATCTCTGCCCTTTTGATTAAAACTTAAGGGATTATTATGAATAATTATATTAAAACCTGTAATGAAATTATTAAATCAAATAATGTAGAATTCATCGACTTAAAGGCAACCGACCTAACTGGAAGACTTCATCATATATCTCTTCCATATTTTGAAGGTTTACTTGAAAAACTAATAACTGAAGGAGTTGGTTTTGATGGTTCAAGTTACGGATTTAGAAAGGTTGAAAATAGTGATATGATTTTAATTCCTGATTTAGCAACTGCCAAAATTGATCCATTCAGACAAGCTTCTACATTAAGTTTTTATTCTCATATTGTTCTAACTGATGATGCACGTTCACCTTTTCTTCAAGATGGAAGATATCTTGCAAAAAAAGCTGAGCAATTATTAAAAGAAGTAACTGGTGCAGATAAATCTTGGTGGGGTCCCGAATTTGAATTCTATATCTTTTCTAAAGTTGAATATGATACTCGTACGGCAACATCATATTATAAAGTTGAGCACGCAGAAGAATTTTATAAAAAAGCCTATCACGCTGCAAACCCTTTCGATGAATATGATGATTTCAGAGATGAAGCTTGCAAACTTCTCAAAGAGCAGGGAATAAATGTCAAATATCATCATCACGAAGTTGGTGAAAGAGGTCAGCAAGAAATAGAAACATATTTCACAGATTTACTTACCACCGCAGATAATATTATCACGACAAAATATATTCTTTTCAATTTTGCTAAGCAAAGAGGGCTTTATATAACATTTATGCCAAAGCCAATGTATCAACAGGCTGGCAATGGAATGCACTTACATTTTTATATAACAAAAGATGGAAAAAATCTTTTCTATGAAAAAGGGCAATATGGAAATCTCAGTAAACTTGCATTGAATTTTATTGGTGGAATGTTAAAACACGGAAGAGCACTTTCGGCTTTCACTAATCCATCTACAAATTCTTATAAAAGACTTGTACCCGGATTTGAAGCACCGGTTGCATTAACTTATGGAATGGGAAACAGAGCTGGTGCTATCAGAATTCCTAAATATGTTTCTAATCCAGATGAAACCAGATTTGAATATCGTCCACCAGATGCAACTGCAAATCCATATTTATGTTTAGTTGCGATGCTTCTTGCTGGAATTGATGGAGTTATAAATAACATTGATCCTGTAAAAGAAGGTTTCGGTCCTTACGACAAAAATTTTCTTGAAGGAGACGATGTCCATAAAATTCATTTTCTCCCACGCAATCTTGCTGAAGCATTAGATGCATTAGAAGAAGACAATGAGTTCCTGAAAATCGGAAACATTTTCACTGATGAACTCTTACAACAATGGATTAAAACAAAGAATGAGGAAATACATTCAATCGGTACAATGCCGCATCCATTTGAGTATAAGATGTATTTTAATTTGTAGGATTTTATATAGGAAAATTTTTAAAGAAAGATTTATTATTGTCCTATAAGGAAGTATTCGTTATAAAATTATTTCCATTAATTCCTATTAAATTACTGTTTTGATTGGTTTATTTTATTGCTATAGAAATATTAAGTTATAATTGAAATAGTTCTTCAAAATCAATCATTAAAAAATCTTGCCATCTAAAAGCATCGTCAGAAATCAAAACGGATTTTTTACATTTAAATTTCTTAGAAAAGTTTAATAATCCTTTATGTGATTTTATCTTTCCTATTTTTACTTCAATTGGAATAATCTTGTTATTTCTTTTAATGACAAAATCAACTTCATCATTTACATCTCTCCAATAAAAAACTTGGAAATTATTTATTCGAGCAGAGTTTATTAAAAACGCTCCGATAGCTTGTTCAACTTTCTGTCCCCACTTTACTAGATTCTTTTTAGTCATCTTAAAATCTGAATCCTCATAAACAGACGACAGAGATGTATTATAAACCATCCATTTTGGTGAGGAAGACCTAGTCATAATTTTTGAACCTGAGAATTTTTGTAATCCACTGATAAGCCAAACCTCATCTAAAAGTTTTTCGTAATGTGCTAAAGTTGTTGTATTTCCTGCATCTGTTAATTGTCCTAAAATCTTTGTATATGAAAGTATTTCTCCACTATAAAGGCATCCGAATTCAAAAAGATTTTTTAGTAATGCGGGCTTCTGAATTGTGATTAATTGAATAATATCTTTTGATATTGTTGGCTCTATGATTGAGTTTCTAATGTAATCTTTCCAACGTTGTTCATCTTTAATTAAATGTTGAGCTCCGGGGTATCCACCAAAATAAACATATTCCTCTGGAGTAAAACCAAATGCTTCATTCATTTCTGTATAAGTCCAATGTGGGAGTTGAATCAGCTCAAATCTTCCCATCAAAGATTCACTTAAGCCTTTGTTTATTAAAAGACTTGAAGAACCAAGTAGGACTACTCTTATATTTATATTTTTAATTCTGTCCTTATCCCATTCCTTTTTTACAAATTCACTCCAATTGTTGATTTTCTGAATTTCGTCAATGACTAATAGAAAAGCTTTTGAGCCTGATTCTTTAAATTTTACTCGGGCAAAATCCCATTGCTGTTGAATCCAAAAAGAATTCGAGGAAGGTATTCCATCAGCTGAAACATAGTGAAAAGGAATTTTTATTTTTTTTGTCAGTTGAATTGCAAGTGTGGTTTTCCCAACTTGACGAGGACCAGTGATTACTTGTATAAGATTTTTTCTTTCGTTTAATCTCTTTTCGATGATATTTATTTGTTTTCTTTCGTACATAATTTTACTCAATTGACTGAGTAAATTTACTCAACCCATTGAGTAAAATTCAAATCTTTTATTCAAAAAAATTTTTATACACTTGATATGTGTTTTCATCAAAGCAGACAAAAATCACTCGTTCGATTGTTTTATCTTTCTCAAGAAAATCTTTCACAGTTGAAATAGCTATACGAGTTGCTCTCTCAAGAGGAAAGCTATAAACCCCTGTGGATATAGCTGGAAAAGCAATAGATTTAACTCCATTTTCAACAGCAAGCTTTAAAGAATTTCGATAACAATTTTCAAGTAATTCATCTTCATTATAATTTCCACCTCTCCATACAGGACCTACTGTGTGAATAATAAATTTAGCAGGCAACTTAAAACCTGGAGATATTTTTGCATCTCCAGTTTCGCATCCACCAAGTTTACGATTATACTCAAGTAATTCAGGTCCCGCAGCCCGATGAATGGCGCCATCCACTCCGCCACCACCAAGTAAAGAGTTGTTTGCAGCATTTACTATTGCATCAACTTTGAGTTTGGTTATATCACCTTTATGAATTTCAATCTTAGCTTTCATATCTCAAAAAATTTTTATTTGATAAATAACTTTAAAATCTTTGTAATAATAAAAAATTATTTTCAAATTTTATAAAAAGCAATTTTAGAATATGATTAAATTCCGTTTAGTTTTTATCGCTCTTTTAATAATATCATTTCATTTTATTTCTTGTAGTCAATCATCTCAATTAACTAAAAACAGCGAACTTTATAACTGGCTAATTTCACAAAAAGATTTCACCATAAAAAAAATCGAATCTGATTCTGAATTCGCAGAGATATATGAAATTTTTATTGAGCAACCAATAGACCATTCAAATCCGGAAGGTCCGAAATTCAAACAACAGTTTTTCTTAGCTCATAGAGATAAAAACCTTCCGGTGGTAATCGAGTTGGATGGATACGCGGTTAATTACAGACAAAATGAATTAAGTCGATTATTAAACTGCAATCAAATAATTGTTGAACATCGTTATTTTGGAGAATCAGTGCCACAACCATTCGATTGGAAATATCTCGATATCAGACAAGCAGCAGCTGACCATCATAGAATTATTCAAAGGCTCAAAGAATTTTATTCCGGGAAGTGGCTTAGCACTGGAATCAGCAAAGGTGGTTCAACAGTAATTTTTCACAAGAGATTTTACCCTGATGATGTTAATGCAAGCGTTGCTTACGTTGCTCCAATTAATTTTTCTGTGGACGATAACAGAGTTTATGAATGGTTAAAAACAGTATCTACTCCTGAATGCCGACAAAAAGTGAAAAACTTTCAAAGACATATTCTTATTAACAGAAATATTTATTTCCCAAAATTTATTGAGGAAGCTAAAAAGAAAAACTATGAATATTCTATCGTTGGACTTGAAAGAGCTTTTGAATATTGTGTATTAGAATATTCTTTTGCTTATTGGCAGTGGACCAGTGGTGGCTGTGATAACATTCCAGATACGACTGAATCAAAAGATATTATTTTCGGACACTTCAAAGATCACGCAGGATTAGATTATTTTTCTGATGAGTCAATTAAATCTCTTCATCCTTTTTGGTATCAATGCTATACTGAATACGGTTATTACGCTTATGATATTTCTCAGTTCAAAGATTTGTTGAAATATGCTGATGGCAAAACTTTTTTCTTTATTCCCGATTCATTACAACTTGAATTCAATCCAGAACCAATGAAGGATATATCAAATTGGGTTACCAACTATGCGAACAATATGATTTTTATTTACGGTGGGAATGATCCCTGGACTTCAACGGGAGTTTGTTTAAGTGGAAAAACAAATTCATTAAAGATGATTTTGCCTGGAGGTTCACATCAGACTAAAATCAGAAATTTTCCGGCAAGCGATAAAAAATTGATTTATTCAAAAATTGAAGACTGGTTAGGAATCAAAGTAGATAACAAGTAATCTGAGAAAATAAATATTTATAAATAAATGAAGGTGAAATATGAGTGAACACACTTCTGGAGCAATTAAAGGTCTTCCTGAAAATACTTTCAAAGAATTGAAGCCGGGCGAGACTTATAAACCATTGATGCCAGCAGAATCAACTCCTGCAGAAATCACTCCATACTCTGTCATCTGGGGTTTGTTGATGGCAATGTTGTTTTCTGCAGCAGCTGCTTATCTTGGATTAAAAATTGGTCAGGTGTTTGAAGCTGCTATTCCGATTGCGATTATTGCTATTGGATTATCAGCAGCTCTTAAAAGAAAAGGTGCACTTGGTGAAAATGTGATTATTCAATCAATCGGACAAAATTCCGGGTTGATAGTTGCTGGTGCAATTTTCACAATTCCTGCTTTGTACATCCTTGAACTTGAAGCAACTTTTTATCAGATTTTCTTTGCTTCAACTTTTGGCGGAATTCTTGGAATATTATTTCTGATTCCTTTCAGAAAATATTTTGTAGCAGAAATGCACGGCAAGTTTCCTTTTCCTGAAGCAACCGCAACAACAGAAGTTCTTGTAGCTGGTGAGAAAGGTGGAAAGCAAGCATTAGTACTTGTTGTCAGTGGTTTGGTTGGTGGAATTTATGACTTTATAATTGCAACTTTTGGTTGGTGGAGCGAAGTATTTACTACTCGTGTTTTTGCTTTCGGAGAAGTTTTGGCTGATAAATTTAAATTAGTCTTTAGATTGAATGTTGGTGCCGCTGTAATGGGACTTGGTTATATCGTAGGATTAAAGTACGCAGCAATAATTGTTGCCGGCTCATTTGTTTCCTGGTATTTACTTGTTCCTGTAATTTCATACATTGGTGCAGGATTAACCGAGCCATTTGGAACCGGAGCATCAAAACTTATCTCCGCAATGTCTGCTGAAGAAATTTTCAGACAGTATGTTCGTCATATTGGAATCGGTGGAATTGCTATGGCTGGAATCATCGGGATTATACGTTCTTCCAAAATTATTCGTGATGCAATATCACTTGGTATAAAAGAAATCTTCGAGAAAAAGGATGGTTCTACCAGTACAATCAGAACTCAACTAGATTTATCAATGAAAACAATTGTAATTGGTCTTATCGCAACTGCAATTCTACTTTTTGTATTCTTCCATTTTGGAGTGTTGAATAATCTTGGCTGGTCAATTGCTGCTTTGCTAATTGTTCTTATCATATCTTTTCTTTTTACTACTGTTGCTGCAAATGCTATTGCAATTGTTGGAACAAATCCCGTCAGTGGAATGACCTTGATGACTTTGATTCTATCATCAATTATTCTGACATCAATTGGATTGAAAGGTCAGGAAGGAATGGTTGCAGCATTGATAATTGGTGGAGTTGTTTGTACTGCGTTGTCAATGGCTGGAGGTTTCATTACAGATTTAAAGATTGGTTACTGGCTTGGCTCAACTCCAAGAAAACAGGAGCAATGGAAATTTTTAGGAGTGCTTGTCTCTGCTTTAACAGTTGGTTTTGTTATAATGGTTTTGAATGAGACTTATGGATTTAAAGGTGAAAATGCTTTAGTTGCTCCACAGGCAAATGCAATGGCTGCAGTAATTCAACCCTTAATGGATCAGCAACCGGCTCCGTGGACGCTTTATATTGTCGGAGCAATATTAGCTGCAACATTAACAATGATTAAAGTTCCTGCTCTTGCATTTGCACTTGGAATGTATATTCCACTTGAATTGAATACTCCATTATTAGTTGGCGGTTTGATTGCACATTATGTATCAACAAGAAGCAATGATGAAAAAATTAATAATGCCAGAAGAGAAAGAGGAACATTGATTGCATCTGGATTTATTGCGGGCGGAGCTTTGATGGGAGTTATCAGTGCTTTCTTGAGGTATATGGGAATCAATTGGTTTAACGCAGAATGGGCTGAAACAAACTCTGCAGAATTATTGGCAATTGTGATGTTTGCCGGAATATGTGTTTATATGATCTGGGACTCTTTAAGAGCCGAACCTGAAGAATAAAATCTTACTTTTTTACTAAAAGTAGTATTGTCAGTGAATTTATTTGTTAGTATTTTTATGTAGATTAAATCTAAATAAGTTGGGAAAAATGAGAAAAGCATCTGAAATGAATTTCGGTGAAAAGTGTATCATCAAAGACATAAATGATATGAATCCATCATACAAAAGGATATTAGAGATAGGATTTACTCCAGGTCAAGAAATTCAATTAGTAAATACTTCAATATTTAATGATCCTTTAACATTTTCTCTACGGGGGACCTTGATTGCCTTAAGAAAAAACCAAGCAGATAGCATTATAATTAACTGATTCAATGCAAGATACAGCTTTAATCTATTTAATAGGTCCTCCTAATTCAGGAAAGACAACTCTATTTAACATTTTCAGTGGTAAACATTTCAAGACTGTAAATTACCCTGGATCAACTGTAGAATATTCTTCAAGTGATTTCTTAGACAAATTTGAAATAAAAGCCAAATTATTTGATTTTCCTGGACTTATTTCTTTGAATCCTGATTCTCTTGATGAAGAAATTGTTGTTGAATCTTTATTTAATAATTCAAAAAATGATTGCCCAAATCTAATATTAGTTACAGCTGACTCAAGTCAAATAACTAGACACTTACTTTTAACAAAGCAACTAATCGATGCAGGTTTTAATGTTGTTTTAGTTTTGACGATGAAAGACATTCTTTTTAGAAAGAATTTCAAGATCAACACAGAGAAGCTATCAGAGCTTTTAGGAATTGATGTTGTTTCAATTAATGGTAGAACTGAAGATGGAATTGATTTGCTAGTTAGTGCAATTAAAAAAAATCTAAATAAACCTAAAGCATTTCCGAATCCAGATAAACTAAAAGAATTCAAGACAAAAGATAGCTTAATAAAAACTTTTGAAAATATTGAGCAGATAGCAAGCAAAGTAATTGAACCAATCAATATTGATATTGAAAAAGCTAATAATCAGTTAAACATATTAAATCCAGTTTTGAGAGAATATTCACAAAAACCAGATGAATTAACTTTAAAGATTGATAAAATTCTACTGCACAAATATTTTGGTTTTATTTTCTTCTTACTGATGATGGGTGCTGTTTTTACTTCAATATTCTGGTTGGCCGCTCCTTTAATGGATTTAGTTGATAGCCTTTTTTCCTCGCTTGCTAATTATGCTTCCAATTCATTAGGAAATAATTGGTATTCAGATCTAATTGCAGATGGAATTATAAGCGGAACAGGTGCAGTTTTAATATTTCTTCCACAAATCTTGATTTTATTTTTAATACTTGGTTTGTTGGAGGATACTGGTTATCTTGCTCGGGGAGCAATGTTAATTGATAAACCACTCTCTAAAATTGGTCTGAATGGGAAATCATTTGTTCCAATGTTATCAGGATTTGCTTGTGCAATACCTGCAATTCTTTCGACTAGGACAATATCAAATCGGAGGGAAAGACTATTAACTATTTTTATAATTCCTTTGATGAGCTGCAGTGCTCGTCTTCCAGTATATGTTTTATTAATTGCATTTCTAACACCGCAAGATAAGCCTTGGTTAGCTGGATTTTTTCTTTCTTTTGTCTATTTAGTAAGTATAATATTATCAATAATAGTGGCTTATGTAATAAATAAGTTTAATAAAAACCTAATTAAATCTGATGATAATTCCTCTTTTATATTGGAATTACCAACATATAAACTTCCAAAGTTGAAAAATGTTCTTCGCAACTCTTATGAAAACTCAAAAGAATATATACTTCGTGCTGGTCCAGTAATTCTTATTTTATCTCTTATTATCTGGTTTCTTACTTATTTCCCAAATTATTCACCTCAAATAGAAAAAGAAGGTCTTTCAGAGGATGAGGTCATTTTATTAGAGAATTCTGAGCGTTTGGCTAATTCCTATGCAGCTAAAATTGGTGAGATTATTGAGCCTATTATGCTGCCTTTAGGATTTGATTGGAGAATTGGAGTATCTTTAATAACAGCATTTGCAGCTCGGGAAGTTTTTGTAAGTTCTTTAGCTTTAATTTTCAAAATTACTGAAGAGGAGAATATTCAAACTTCTTTATTGAATGCAATGCGTGAAGCAAAAATTGAATCTACGGGAGAGAAATTATTTACAACATCGACTTCAATTGGATTGATATTCTTTTTCATATTTGCTATGCAATGTATATCCACATTAGCAGTTTCAAAAAAAGAAACGGGAAGCTGGCGAATTCCAATTTTGCAATTAATTATTTTTACTTCAACTGCTTATGTTTCCACTTTTTTAGTAGTCAATTTTTTAAGAGCCTTAGGTATTAATTAATTTTAGATTTCATCGTTATGAAGAATGAAAAAGCTGAAGAAATCTTTAGAAAATTCTTAAAAGAAGAAAAAAATAGAATTACTCCCGAAAGATTCGAAGTATTAGAATATGCTTTAGAATATGATGGACACTTCGGAGCTGATGATTTATTTATTTTGATGAAAAACTCCAAATCCAGAGTTTCAAGAGCAACGGTTTATAACACATTGGAACTACTAGTTCAATGTGGATTGTTATCTAAACGTAACTTTGGTGATAATATCAGTCGGTATGAAAGTAACTTTAAAAGACAACAACACGATCACTTAATATGCGTTGATTGCGGAAAGATAGTTGAATTCTCTGATTCAAGAATTTTTAACTTACCAGAGAAAATCTGCAATGATTTAGGATTTGAATTAGATAGTTATTCTTTCAACATTTTTGCACGATGTAAAGACAAAAAGACTTGTAAAAAATCTTAAATATGAAAAAAATCAAATATCCCTTAAGTTGGACTAAAAATAATTTTTCAATCAAAATTTTTTGTTCAATTCCAAATATTGCAACTGGAATTGTTTTAAAAACTTCTGATGATATTTTTCTGATAGATCCTGGAGATGGAATTCTCAGAGATTTAACAAATGAGTTTGAAGTAGAAACTATAAAAAAAATCTCTGATGTTTTTATAACCCACGGTCATCACGATCACGTTGGAGGCTTGTGGTCACTTTTGACTTATCTCCGAGTTATGAATAAAAAATCACAAATTAAAATTCATTTCCCCGATGGTTGCTCAGAAATAGAACATATTTATAAAGCATTCGTCAAAGTATATCAAAATTCGGTTTCGTATAAAATAATTTTGAATCCGATTAAAAATCAGGAATTGATTAAAACTAAAAGACTAAAGATCAAACCATTTCCTGTAATTCATAAAGAAATTATAAATAATAAAAAAAGAAAAGTTCCATCTCTAGGATACAATTTTTATTATAACAAAATGAACATTTGTTATGGCGGAGATACAGCATATTGTGAAGAATTAGTCGAAAATGCTAAAGGTGCAGATTTAGCTGTAATTGAAGCTGGTCAAGGCGAAAGCGAGTCTGATGATATGCATTTATCAATTAAAGAAGCAAAAGCAATTGGAAAATTAGCAAAAGAATATTTCCTTGTTCACGTCCCAGAATAAAAATAGGAGAAAAAATGAAAAAACTTATAATTCTTGTTATAATATCCTTTATTTCTTTAACAGTTGCACAAGAAAAATACAAATTTGATGGTGAAAAGAGATTAAAAAATATTCAAATGTTAACAGATGAAGGAGAAAACGCTGAAGCATACTTTTCATTCGATGGCTCTAAAATTATCTATCAAGCCACTGTTGAAGGATTAAAATGTGATCAAATATTTACGATGAATCTCGATGGTACTGAAAAGAAAATGGTTTCAACTGGAAAAGGCAGGACAACTTGCGCATATTTTTATCCAGATAACAAAAAAATTTTATATGCATCAACTCATCACTTCAATGAAGAATGCCCTCCTCCGCCTGATAGATCAAGAGGTTACGTTTGGAAACTTTATGATGAATTTGACATTTTTATGGCAGATTCTGATGGTTCAAATGTTGTTCAATTAACAAATTCTAATAAATACGATGCTGAAGCTACCATTTCACCCAAAGGGGATAAAATTGTTTTCACTTCATTAAGAGATGGAGACCCAGAATTATATGTAATGAATCTTGATGGAACAGATCAAAAAAGATTAACTTTTGAAAAAGGTTATGATGGCGGTGCGTTCTTTTCTTATGATGGTAGCAAAATCGTTTTCAGAGCAAGTAGACCAAAGACTGAAAAAGAATTAGAAGATTATAACGAATTAGTCAATGAAGGATTAGTCAGACCGACAAATCTTGAAATTTTTGTTATGGATTCAGATGGAAGTAATATAAAGCAAGTTACAAATCTTAATGCTGCTAGCTTTGCTCCCTTCTTTCATCCTGACGGTAAAAGAATAATTTTCTCTTCTAATTACGGAAGCAAAGATCGCAGAGATTTTAATTTATTCATCATTAATATAGATGGAACAGGCTTGGAGCAAATTACTTTTAATCCTACTTTTGATGGATTTCCAATGTTTTCTCCTGATGGTAAATATTTAATTTTTGGGTCAAACCGTTTCAATAAAAATCCAAACGATACAAATATCTTTATTGCTGAATGGATTGATTAGTAAAATAATTCAATGGAGTTTCTATGAAAAAATCTTATAAAACAATCCTGAAAATGAAATCATATACATTATTATTCATTTTATTTTATCTCAACTTGAATTATTGCCAAACTGTTGATTCAAAAGAGATAACAAGCTCAGAGATTTATGATCACATTAAGTTTCTTGCATCTGATGAGCTTGAAGGAAGGATGACTGGTTCAGAACAAATTCGCAAAGCAGCAAATTACATCAAATCTGAATTTGAAAAAGCTGGTCTTGAACCAATATTCAATGGAAGTTATTTCCAAGAATTCCCTTTCATAGCAAAACTAGAACTTGGAGAAAATGAAATACAGTTATCTACAACTAATCAACCTTTGAACTTAAATACCGATTTTATTCCATTATCATTCACTGATAATCTTTCAGTAGAAGGTGAATTAGTCTTTGCTGGATTTGGAATCTCTGCCCCTGATTTGAATTACGATGATTATTCCGACATTGATGTCAAAGATAAAATCGTTATAGTCCTTAGAAATCATCCTGAAATGAATGAACAAAATTCAAAGTTTAACAGACTTTCAACTTTTAGATTAAAAACAACTATTGCAAGAGATAAAGGAGCAAAGGCAATAATCTTCGTAAATAATTCAGATAAAAAAGATGATGATAACTTAGTAAATCTCAGATATGATGGAGCTGGAAAAGTTAAAGGGATAGTTGCAGCTCAGGTAAAAAGAAAATTTATCGACGAGATACTTAATTCGTTTAATAAATCATTAGATCAATTAGAACAACAAATAGTTGAAACTAAAAAGCCTATATCTTTTAACCTTATTGGAAAGAAAGTTAAAATCAAAACAGAAGTTAAAGAGGTCGAATCTAAATGCTATAATGTTGGTGGAATTCTTAAAGGAAACGATCCAAAACTGAAGAATGAATATCTCGTTATCGGTGCACATTATGATCATTTAGGTTGGGGTGATTTTGGCTCATTACATCAAGGAGAACCACAAATTCACAATGGTGCCGACGATAATGCATCTGGTACGGTTGGATTATTAGAATTGTCAGAGAAATTTGCTTCAATAAAAGATGAGATAAAAAGAAGCATCATATTCTTCGCATTCTCTGGTGAAGAGATGGGATTGCTTGGTTCAAGTTATTTGGTCAACAATTTCCCTGTTCCAATTGAAAATGTAGTTGCTATGTTTAATATGGATATGATAGGTCGCTTGAAAGAAAATAACCTCATAATTTATGGCACGGGCACCTCATCAATCTGGAAAGATATTCTAAATGATAAAAACAATTTTAATTTCAAATTATCTTTTAATGACGAAGGTTTTGGACCTAGTGATCATTCAGCCTTTTACGGGAAAAAAATTCCAGTATTATTTTTCTTTACAGGGACACACTCAGACTATCACAGACCATCAGATGATTATGAAAAAATAAACACAGAAGCACAAGAAAAAATTTTGAAATACATTTTTGAAGTGGCTAAGAATACGATAAACAGAGAAGATAAACCCAACTATATTGCAGTTGAAAGAAAAGATAGTGGCAGAATGACTGCTACAAGAGTTTGGATTGGTACAATTCCAGATTTCGCTGGTGAAGCTAATGGTTATAAAATATCTGGTGTATCAGAAGGTAGTCCGGCTGCTATCGCAGGATTAAAAGCTGGTGACATAATAATAAAATTTGGTGACAATAAAATTTCTAACCTTTATGATTTCACCTATGCAATGGGCAACTATAAACCCGGAGATAAAGTTAAAGTTGTTGTAAAGCGTGGTGAAGAAGAAAAAGAATTTGAATTAGAATTGAAAGCAAGGTAAATGAAAAAAATTTTGTTTGTATGTATGGGCAATATCTGCCGCTCACCTGCCGCAGAAGGAGTTTTGAAAAAGATATTACAAGAAAATAATTTGCAAGACAAATTCTATGTTGATTCAGCCGGTTTGATAGACTATCACGCCGGGGAACCTCCTGATGATAGAATGGCAAACATTATGGAAGAAAGAGGATATCCAATTAATCACACAGCCCGGCAAATTAATCTAAAAGATTTTGATATCTTTGATTACATTCTTGCTGTGGATGACTATGTATTTAAAGAGTTAAATCGATATCCTATTGATTCTCAAAAGAAGAAAAAGATACTTAAGCTAGCGAACTTCTTCAAAAATTTCTCGGAGAAAGAAATACAAGATCCTTATTATGGTAATAAAAAAGATTTTGAGTATTGTTTGACTTTAATTGAAGATTCTGTTCAAGGTTTTTTTAATGACAAATTGATATCAAATGGACAAAAGCATTTATGATATAATAGAAAAGAAATTAAAAATTAAAATTCGCCCTTCTCGTTCTGTTGGTGGTGGATGTATTAATGATGCTGAAGTATTAGTTGATGATAAAGGAAATTCATACTTTCTTAAAAAAAATCTTAACTCACCACCAGATATGTTCTTTAAAGAAGCAAACGGTTTGAATGAACTTGCTAGGGCTTCAGTAATAAGAATTCCAAAACCATTATTAGTTGATGAAAACTTTCTCCTACTTGAACACATAAAATCTTCACCAAAGTCAAAAAACTTTGATACAAATTTTGGAATTGCTTTCGCAAAACTTCATAAATACACAAATAAAGAGTTTGGTTTTTTTGAAGACAACTATATTGGCTCAACTCCACAAAAAAATATTCCCGATAACGATGAAAAAACTAATTGGATAAAGTTTTATTTAAATAAAAGAATTCTCTTCCAATTTAGATTGCTTGAGAAAAAAGGATATGCTGATAGTAAATTGAGAAAGGGTATAAAATTTATCGAAGATAATATTGAGAATATTCTTTCAGGCTCTGAGAATATTCCATCCCTTCTTCACGGTGATTTATGGTCTGGTAATTATATAACGGATGAAAATGGAGAAGCCTGTTTAATTGACCCTGCTGTTTACTATGGTAATCGTGAAGCCGATTTAGCAATGACAAAATTGTTTGGAGGCTTTTCTTCAACTTTTTATAAATCTTATCAGGAAGAGTTTCCCCTGCCTGATGGTTATGAATATCGTGAAAATATCTATAAGCTTTATCATTTAATGAATCATCTTAATTTATTCGGAGGCTCTTATTATTACCAAACGATTTCCATTTTAGATTTCTATTCAAAGTAAGTTTTATTTATTAAGCAAATCATTCATCTCCTTTCTTTTACGACTAAATTTTTAGCAACATTTAATAATTCAAGATGATTGAATTAATTCTTATTTTACAGATATAACAATCATTTAATTAATATCTATGATAATTTTTCTGAAATTAAAAAGCAGTCTTTCATTAATTCTCTCAAAGCATCTTTAATAATAAAAAATTTGGAGTATAGTATGAAAGCTTTATTATTAATTATTATTTCAATTTCCATCACAAAAATAATTCCTCAAGACGTGGGGATATCATTATCAGGATTTGTAAAAACAGATATTATTTTTGATAGTCGACAGACGGTAAGTTTAAGAGAAGGTCATTTTCTACTTTATCCTCAACCAGAAAAATTAGACTTAAATAATAACGATGTTAATGCAAAAGCTAACTTTAATATTTTATCAATTCAAACAAGGTTGAGTGGAAAAATAAAAGGTCCAAAGGCATTTGAATCTGAATCATCAGGATATATTGAAGCAGAATTTTTCGGAACCTCTGATGGCGACATAAATGGTTTAAGACTTCGCCACGCTTTCGTGAAATTTGATTGGGGAAAAACTTTTTTATTAGTTGGACAAACCTGGCATCCTTTATTTATTGATGAAGTTTTTCCTGGAGTTGTATCTTTTAATACTGGGGCTCCATTCCAACCATTCTCAAGAAATCCGCAAATTCGTCTTTCACATAAATTTGACAATTTTCGATTAATTCTAACTGCCGCATCTCAAAGAGATTTTACAAGCAGTGGGCCTGAAGGATTTTCAAGTTCATATTTAAGAAATTCATTAATACCTATCTTGAACGCAAATATTCAATTTGTTAAAGATGTTAATAATCTTTTCGGAGTTGGAGTTGATTATAAAAAAATTATTCCGAGAATCGTCACATCCAAAAACTTTGTCACTGATATATCGATTTCAACATTATCAATTACAGGTTATGTTAAGCTTAATCCAAAACCATTTTTATTAAAATCTCAAGTCGTTTATGGATACAATCTTTCCGATTTAATGATGTTAGGAGGTTATGCTGTCCGTTCTATTAATCAGACTGATGGAAAAGAAGAATATACTGGAATCAAGGTACTTTCATTTTGGGGTGAAATAATTTACGGAAAGGAAATTGAATATGGTTTATTTATTGGTTATAGTAAAAACCTTGGAGCAGATGATATAATATCAGGGGCATATTATGGACGTTCTACAAATATTGACAAGATTTATAGAATATCACCAAGAGTACAATATAACTCTGGAAACTCAAGAATATCAACCGAATTAGAATATACATCTGCATATTATGGAATTAATGATAACTTAAATAAAGGGAAAGTGATTAATTCAAAAAGTTTTAATAATCTTAGATTTTTAGTAGCCGTCTATCAATTTTTCTAAAATAAAAAAGGCTGTCTCAAAATTTTATTTATTTAGTTATAAAAATTAAAGAAATATTTTTTGAGACAGCCAAAATTAAAATTAAAGTCTTTCAAACCTCGCTTGGAAAAATCTTAAGTATTTTGGTTCATAAACCATTTTCAAACCTTTAATTGATTTTCTTTTATCATAGACTTCTGCAATTGACTCGACCATAACATCAATGTGAGATTGAGTATAGACTCTTCTTGGAAAAGTTAATCTTACTAGTTCAAGTTTAGGATATCTGTGTTCACCAGTTTTTGGATCACGACCTGCTGAAACTAATCCTCGTTCCATTCCACGAACACCACTATCAATATAAATTTCAGCTGCTAATGATTGTGCAGGAAATAGATCTTGTTTAAGATGAGGTAAGAATTTTTTAGCATCAAGAAATATTGCGTGACCGCCAAATGGTTTTACTAATGGTATTTTATATTTTTCTAGTTGCTTACCGCAATATTCCACCTGCTTGACTCTCATTGCAATGTTTTCCTGTTTAACCATTTCTTCGATACCACGTGCCATTGCTTCCATATCTCTTCCAGCAAGTCCTCCGTATGTGTGCAAGCCTTCATAAATTACAACCATATTTCTTGCTTCTTCATAAACTTTTTTATTTCTTGTTGCGAGAAAACCACCAATATTAACCATTAAATCTTTCTTAGCACTTACCCAAAGGCCATCGAAATAACTACACATTTCTTTTAATATTTGCGCAATAGTTTTATTTTCATAGCCTTTTTCTCGTTGCTGGATAAAGTATGCGTTCTCTGTAGCACGAGTAGCATCAAACCAAAGTTTGACACCATATTTTTTTGTCAGATTATAGACTTCTTTCAAATTTGCCATTGAAAATGGTTGCCCACCTGCCATATTAACAGGTCCAGCCATACTAACGTAAGGAACTTTTTTAGGTCCAACTTTTTTTATTAAGTCTTCAAGTTTTTGTAGATCAATATTTCCTTTGAATGGATGTTCATTTTGAGCATCGTGTGCTTCATCAATTATTACATCAACAAAAGTTCCACCAGCTAATTCTTGATGAACTCTTGTTGTTGTAAAATACATATTGCCGGGAATATAGTCTCCAGGTTTAATTAGTATTTTAGATATCAAATGCTCAGCTGCTCTTCCTTGGTGAGTTGGGACGAAGTAAGGCATTCCATAATATTTTTTTACATTATCCCAGAGATAATAAAAGTTTTTACTTCCTGCATAAGCTTCATCGCCGAGCATAAGCCCTGCCCACTGGTAATCACTCATAGCATTCGTACCACTATCTGTTAGAAGATCGATGTAAACATCTTCACTTCTTAACAGAAAAGTATTATAACCAGCTTCTTTAGCGCATTTCTCACGATACTCGCGAGTAGTAATTTTAATTGGCTCAACCATTTTGATTTTATATGGTTCAGCCCAACTTTTTTTAATAATTTTTTTTGCCATTTTAACTCCAATTTTTTATTAATGTTTGATTAAAAGTTATTTTCAGGATAAAAAATAGTTAAACGAATTTCTTTTTTAGCTTTTTTCTTTTTTGTTTGCTTAAAGCAGAGTGAATTGATTGAATAAACTGTAGGATTAAATTCGTTATGTGTGAATTTTCTTTTATGATCATTTAATGAAAAAAAATTTTTCTGATGTAAAAATATCTAATATTTTTGAGAAGATTTAAGTTTTATTTAACGATTTTTCGTCAATTCTTTCATCGAATAGTTTACCAATTTCTGCACCGATAATGAAAACAGCAGAAGTATAGTAAATCCAAAAAGCAACTACAATTATTAAAGTATAAGTTCCATATATTTTCCCCCAAGTCTGAAAATGAGTAATGTAATAACCAAATAAAGTTTTGGCTGCAACCCACAATAATGAAGACCAGGTAGCACCGACAAAAGCCGAAATTCTTCTTATTTTTTTTGTTGGAATTACTCTGTAAAATAAATACATCAAAATCAGAATAAGTACGAATGAAAATAAAACTGTATAAATTTGTTGGAAAAAGGGATGATTGAAAATTTGAAGATAATCTGTTGATTCCGATATTTTTTTCAATACTTCAAGAACAGGAATCGCCAAAGTTGAGAAGAAAAACAATAGTATTGCTAAAATAATAAATAGGAAATCCCGCAGTTTTCCGAGGAAGAAGTTTACATCAGTATCTATCCCAAAAATTTTGTTTAATACTGTTCTCATACTACTAAAGAAACCGCTTGCTGCAAAAAACAATCCTATAAATCCAATCAAACCAGCGGTGTTTTTGAACTCAACTATTTCATAAACTCTACTGAAAATTATTTGTCTAGTAAATTCAGCATACTTATCGTAAGGAATTACAGTATTGATGAGATTTATTATTTGTAATTCAACTTCTTCAGAGCTGAGGAAATTTCCGAGTATCCAAAAAATGATTAGGACTAAAGGTATTATGCAAGTAAAAAGAGAAAAGGCTAATCCTCCTGACAATAAAAATATATGATGCTTATCCGTTCTATCATATAATCCTCCCAAATAATGTTTAATAAATAACCAGACTTTTTTCCAAACGGGGTTTAAGTGAACAATTAGTCTAATCTTTCGATACAGTTCGTAAGGTTTTGATCTTTTTATTATATCAATAATTTTATTTTTCACTGCTCATTATTCGTGGAATTGTATTGTAATAAATATCAGATAACAAAGTTAGTTCAACTTCAAAGAGGTTTTTAATTTTTAATGAAGAGCCACTGACAATACCAAGTTTTTTGAGTTCAAGTTCAGGTTCAAGTTCAAGATTTTTTTCAAGCTCTTCAGAATTTTCTTTTGAAACAGTAACTATAATTCTCGATTGAGATTCTGAAAAAAGGGAAAAATCTTTTCTTGATTTAACAGGAATTTCAACTTCACAACCAATTTGCTTTTCTTGATTTATAATGCAACACTCGGCTATTGCAGAAACAATTCCTCCTTCACTGATATCGTGGGCTGATTTTATTAAACCTTTTCTAATTAGACTCAATAAAACATCTTGTAATTTTTTCTCTTTATCAAGATTTATATGAGGACAGTCTCCTGCAACTTTATTGTAAATCACTTTCAAATATTCGCTTCCACCTATTTCTTCAAAGTCTTCACCTATAAGATAAATAACATCACCCTCATCCTTGAAATATGATGTTGTAATATGTTTCAAATCCTCTATCAATCCTACCATTCCAATTGTAGGTGTAGGATAGACTGCTCCATCTGGTGATTCGTTATAAAAGCTAACATTACCACCAGTAACGGGTGTATTAAATTTTCGACAAGCCTCGCCCATACCAGCAATTGCTTGAGCGAACTGCCAATAAATTTCTGGTTTGTATGGATTTCCAAAATTAAGACAATTCGTCACTCCAAGTGGGATAGCACCAGAGCAAACAATATTTCTTGCACATTCTGATACAGCTATTTTAGTTCCTTCTTTTGGGTTGAGATAAACATATCTTGCATTACAATCCGTTTTCATTGCAAGTGCTTTGTTTGTCCCTTTAATGTAAATTACAGCAGAGTCACAACCTGGCCCGACGATGGTATTTGTTCTAACCATCGTATCATATTGATGATAGACCCATTGTTTAGATACAATATTTGGAGAAGAAAAAACTTTCAGAAAAGTATCTTTAAGATTTTCAGGTTCAGGTAATAAATTTGGATTAAAACTCCTTGTCTCTTTTAGATATTCAGGTTCTTTTTGTTCACGAATATAAACTGGAGCTCCTCCACCAAGTACTAACTCATAAGAAGGTATTGTTGCTTTTCTCACGCCCTGATAATCAATGTGAAGCAAGCCATCATTAGTTACTTCGCCGATGATTTCACAGTTTAAATCCCATTTAGTAAAAACTTCTTTGACTTTGTCTTCATAACCTTTTTTTACACAACACAACATTCTTTCCTGACTTTCGCTTAGCATAATTTCATAAGCAGTCATTTTATCTTCACGCAAAGGAACTTTATCAAGGTTAATTTTCATTCCTGATTTTCCTTTTGCGCTCATTTCACTAGTTGAACAGGAAATTCCAGCAGCTCCCATATCTTGAATTCCAACTATCCATCCATTTTTTATTATCTCAAGAGTTGCTTCAAGGAGAAGTTTTTCAGTAAAAGGATCCCCTACTTGGACAGAGGGTCTTTTTGTTTCAGATTCTTCAGATATTTCTTCAGAGGCAAAAGTAGCCCCGTGAATTCCATCCCTTCCGGTTGAAGATCCAACAATCATTACAGGGTTTCCCTCTCCTTTTGCAATTGCAGAGGCGATGTGTTTTTTATTAACAATTCCAACTGCCATTGCATTTACCAAAGGATTTCCTTTATAACAATCTTCGAAATAAACTTCTCCAGCAACAGTAGGGACTCCAAAACAGTTACCATAATCTCCAATACCTTTTACAACTCCACTGAACAAATATTTTGTTTTATCGTCATCAAGATTCCCAAATCTCAAAGAATTAAGAGATGCAATTGGACGAGCACCCATAGTGAAAATATCCCTCATAATACCACCAACACCAGTAGCAGCTCCCTGATAGGGTTCGACTGCAGATGGGTGATTATGACTCTCTATTTTAAATGCAACTGCCAAGTCATCACCAATATCAATTAATCCAGCATTCTCTGCTCCTGCTTCAACTAATAGTCTTCCTCCACTTCTTGGTAAAGTTTTTAATTGCGCAATTGAATTTTTATAACTGCAATGTTCACTCCACATTACAGAAAAAATTCCGAGTTCTGTAAAAGTTGGAACTCGTCCAAGAATTTTTAATATACGATTATATTCTTCTTCATTAAGTCCGTGTTCTAATGCTAACTCAAGAGTTACTTCTGGCTCTTTAATCATAGATTTCTATCAAAATAATTTTAAAACATTGAAAATTACATTCTAAATATAACTCAAAGGTAATTAATCAATTCATTCATTTTTTTGAAAGAATTTTTAAAACTAATAAAAGTTTTATTTGATACTTTAATTAAATAACTATGCCAACAGTATTGTTGATAAAATTATAATATTTAACGATATTTGCCTAAGACAATATTTTTATTTTTAAGAGGTCAATATGAAAATTGATACCACCGCCGAAAAACTCGCAAATTTAACCTTCAGTTTATTAGCAAATTGTCAAGAGAAAGAAGTAAGATTAGCAGAAATTCATAATCTTACTCAGGCAGAATTCAGATGTTTAAGACTTTTTGGTGCTGATGAGGTTCTCAATAATAAATCAATTGCTGAAAGGATGAAATTAAGTCCAAGCAGATTAACCAGAATTATTGATGGATTAGTTGCAAAAGATTATGTAATCAGAGAGATTGATAGCGCTGATAGACGTAATATGAAAGTTTCGTTATCACCAAGAGGAAAATCTTTGGTTAATCAATTGAATAAGGCTTATGTTGATATACATCGAGAGATTTTACAGGATATTGATGAATCTCAGCACGCTCCATTAATTACAGCTTTGATGCATTTGTTAGCTGCTTTGGACAAATGGTTAGCTAAAGGGGCTGCTTAATCTTTCCGTTTTAAGTAGTTAACATATTTTTTTACTTTTTCTAAATCTTCTATAAGCTTTAATAAATCCTCTATTTGTGTTTCGCTTGGATTTATATACTTAAATTTTATTTTCTCTGCATCATCAGATTTGTCTAAAAATATAATTTCATTTAATAGAGAAGAAACTTTCTGAAGGTTCTCGATAAAATCTTTTTTAATTGATTCAATATTTGTTATTTGAGGATTTAGTTGACTTATTTTTATTGACCTAAGTAAGCCATTAACATATTTTGATAAAAATATCAGTTCACTGAATTTTTCAAATTGATTTGTTCTATTTATTAACTGAATTAAGATTGATAGTGTCTCACGCTGAGAGAATTTTTTCTCATTAAATTTTTCTACTTCATCAAGAAATTTTTCATTTAATTGAATATTAATCATAAAACTTTTACTCCAATACCAACGCCATCGCCAACAGGTAAAATAACAGAGCGTAAACCTGGTTGCATCATAAATACTCTGTTAAAGTCCTTAATGTGTTTAGTAGAATTTTTATACTTCGCTGGGACATTTTTTGCTGCGACATATCCGTGCCAGAGTAAATTATCTATGAAAATAACTCCACCTTTTTTCAATAAAAGCATAGAATAATCAAATAAAATTTTATAATCTTCTTTATCAGCATCTAAAAAGATAAAATCATATTTTTTTTTCATCTGAGGCATAATTCTTAAAGCATCCCCTTCAATAATTTTTATTTTGTTTTGAAGAGATGCCTTTTTAATATTTTCAGTAGCTAATTTCACATTCTCACTACTTTTCTCAATGGTGTGAAAAGTTGAATTTTTCCCAAGTAATCTTGCTATTCTAATGGAAGAATAACCTATTGCCGTTCCAATTTCTAAGACGCGTTGTGGTTTCATCATTACAATTAATTGTTCAAGAAGATTTGCAGTTTGTTTTGCAAGGATTGGAACTTTATTTTTTTCAGCGTATTCTTCAATGTTCCTCAATAGATTATCATTTGATGAAATAAAAGAATCAAGATATTTTTCTTGAGAACTATTGATTATTCTTGCCATTTTTTATCCTCAATTTATTTTATCAGAATAAGTTTCTTACCAAATTTTTCTTCTCCAATTGTAATTAAAAAATAATAAACCCCACTGGCACACAGAAATCCTCTATCCGAATAACCATCCCATTCTATAAAATTTTCTCCCAGAGAACTAATCTTGGAAATATTTTTAACAACTTGTCCAGATGCATCAATTATACTCACAGAAACTTTTTCATTTCCTAGAGATTTAAAGGCAATTTTTGTCTCGTTTTGCATAGATGGATTAAATGGATTTGGGAAAAGATCACTTATTCGAGAGTATGAATTTGAACTTGGGCTGAGAAATAAATTAACTTGTGAATTTCCATAATAATAGACATAACTTCTTCTAACTCTTGGAATGTTAAAAATATTTCCTGAACTATCTGAGTAAGTAAAATAAAATTTAATTTCATCACCAAAGTTTAATTGAGGTAGAATAAATTGAAAAACATCATCAGAATAATTTGAAAAATTTAACTCTCTGTATTCAGTATTATTTACAGAATAAAACATTTTCATACTTGAAATAATTTTATTATCACTTAAAACTGCTTGAGATATAAGAAAACGGTTATTATCAATTTTAATATTTGAAAACTCAATAGCATTTTTTGCTGAAATAAGACCATAGCCAATTTGATTATTTGGCGTGGAAGAATTCGCTGACGATTCAAGAATAATATTTCTAACTTGACTATTCTTTAAGTAAGGAAACTTCGAAAGTAACAATGCACCAACTCCTGCAGCAATCGGGGCGGCTGCTGAAGTTCCACTCGCAAATAAATATTGATTTGTTGTTCCTGAAATTGCTCCAAAAACATCAACTCCCACTGCAACCACTTCTGGTTTTATTCTTCCATCACTCGTTGGTCCGCGAGAACTAAATGATGCTAATTGATTTTGTGAATTAACAGCGCCAACCGAGATTACATTAAAAGCATCGGCTGGAGAAACAATATATCTCCACAAAGTATTTCCTTCATTACCCGCAGAGGTAAATGTAACGACTCCTTTTTTGAATGCCATATCAAGAGCTTTTGCAACAATAGTGGTTTTTCCATTCATATCCTGATATGTATAAGAGCGACTGCCAGGATCAAATTCGCTATAACCAAGAGAGCTTGAAGTGATATCGACTCCGAGATTTTCCATCCAAATTAATGCTGCGGCATAATCATCTTCTTCAACATTTGTCTCGCTTGCAATATTCTCTGTTTTTGCTAAAAGAAAAGACGAATTGAACGCAGAGCCAATCATAACACTATCTTTATAACCAGCGATAATTGAAAGAACATAAGTTCCGTGTGAGTCCTGCCCTTGTGGATCGCCTGGTTGATTAGCAGTTATTGTATCGTTATTTATAAAGTCATATTCAGCGATAATTTTTCTTGTTTTAAGAGCTTCGTGAGTTTTCCAATCGAAGCCTGTGTCCAACAATCCAATTAAAATATCTTTTCCAGTTATTCCTTTTGAATGAACTGATGGAATATCAGAAAGATTCAATTGATTAAATGATGAACCGTATTCAATAACAAATTTATTAAAGATTGATGAATTGAAGGATTTCTTAAAAGTTAAACTTTTTACTGGTTCAACTTTTTCTACAAATGGAAGTGATTTTATTAGATTGATTTTCTCTTCTGGAATGTATGCTGAAACACAATTGAACCAATTTAATTTATGCTTAATATTAATACCTAATGAGTTTAATAATTGGATATATTCTTTTTTAATTGGTAAATCTTCATAAGAAATTATTTCCTCTGAATGTTTCAACCTTCTTTGTATTGCTTTTTCAGCCAGAGACGAAAGTGCTTCCTGATATACAGCTGTCGATTTCAAAAGTGGATAATCTTTTGGAACACCTTTATCAATAAAATATATGAGATACTTATTTTGTGAATAAATTGTAAATGATAACAAAAAACTTAGAAATAAAAGTATTTTTAAATGCATTTATATCTTCAATTTATAGATTTTAATAAACGGTTGAATCTTATTCTCTCAAAAAAATTTGAAGTTGGAGAATCAGCTTTTGGCGTTAATGATAAATAGATCATCTCCACTTTTGCTTCAATTGTGCTTTCTGGAATCAATCCAAAGATGCGACTATCAACACTTTTGGTAATATTATCACCAAGTACTAAGTAGTAATTTTGTTTTATAATATAATTTTTTATTGGTTTCCCCTTGAAAGTTATTACTGTTCCTTCAACACTTATGAATTTTCCATTATTCTCAAAATTTATAATTGGCTGCCAAAATTTAATATTTTTTGGATTGATATCTATTGTGTCATTTTCTTTGGGAAGTTTGATTGGGCCGAAGTTTAATTCAATCAAATTGCTTTTATCATATATAAAATGATTCTCTATTTCGATGTCATTTATAAAAATTTTTCCACTTTTAAGTTCAAATTTTTCACCGGGCAACGCAACTATTCTTTTAATTAAATCTTTATTCGAATAATCGAATCCTACCAAGAATTCATTCAATCTGAAAATAACAATATCATTTCTTTGCGGCTTTTTGATTTCAATAATATTAAAGGAAGGAATACTTAATCTTAAAAAGGGGATCTGATTTGGAGTTTTAATTTTATAAGCAGCTTTATTCCCGATTAAAAAATCACCCACGAGCAACGAATTTTTCATCGACTCAGATGCAACATA
>JANWVQ010000046.1 GCA_025056745.1 Ignavibacterium sp. | reverse complement strand
TTATTGTCTTATTGTGCGCCAATATTTCTGTAATGAGAAAATAAGGTTAGTAAAAGACCATTCAATGATGGGAGAACTTAGATTAGAGTTTTGAATTTAAGCGATAATGGATTGAAAAAGAATTATGATTAATTATTATTTGACAATACAATCAATAGTTAGTAAGCCATCTAATTCAGCGTGGAGTTTATCGCCTTTATTTACTTTGGAAACGCCTTGTGGAGTTCCTGTGAAAATAATATCTCCGTGTTCAAGAGTTAAGATTGAAGATAAATACTCAACTATTTGTGCTGGCTTGAAAATCATTTTTTGAAGTTTATCTTTTTGACGAATTTCATCATTTACTTTCAAAGATAATTCTTCTTCTAAAGTTAGTTGATAATCTTTCTTCAAAATAAATTCTGAAATCACTGCTGAAGTATCGAAGCATTTTGACTTTTCCCAAGGATGTCCTTTTTTCTTGAGTTCATCCTGAACATCACGCAAAGTCATATCCAACCCAAGACCATAGCCAATGATTGCTTCCTCAGCTTCAGTAAGTGAAGCGTTTTTAATTGTTTTACCAATGAGTAAGAGCAACTCAACTTCGTGATGCATTTCGTTTGAATAATCAGGATAAACTATCTCATCGCCTGAATAAATAACTGCACTGTTTGGTTTTAAGAAAACTACAGGTTTTTCAGGAACTTCATTTCCGAGTTCGTAAATGTGTTCGACATAATTTCTTCCGACACATACAATTTTGTTTATTGGAATTCTTTGGTCAGAGTTTTTTATGACAATTTCTTTTTTCATAGCAATTTACTTTTTTGTTTTCTTGTAGGTTGTTCCTGTTTTTGAATCCTGAAGAATGATTCCAATTTTTTTCAGTTCATCTCTTATTTTATCGGACAAGGTGTAGTTCTTATTTTGTTTTGCTTCATTTCTGATTTTGATTAAGATTTCAATCAATTCATCTTCAAGAGAAGGTTGATTGGATGAAATATCAGATTTCAATAGTCCCAAAACACCTTCAGCTGTTTTATCAAAATATTCTTTGGATTTCAGTAAAAAGTTTTTGTTATAATTTCCTTCCGAAATGATTTTATTTACTTCTCTTGAAAAATCAAAAATAGTTGCAACGGCACTTGCGGTATTGAAATCATCATCCATTGCTTGTTCAAATTTTTCATACCATTGATTGAAATTAAAATCAGTTTCAACTTGAGGAAGATTTTCGTTTTTTAGCTCATCATTTATTCTATCATAAGTATTTTGGATTTTCTCAAATCCTTTTTCAGCGGCTTTGATAAGTTCTTCACTAAAATTCACTGGACCTCTATAATGTGCCTGAGCGAAGAATAATCTTATAGCTTCAGCAGAATAAGATTCAAGAATTTCACGAGCAGTAAAAAAGTTGCCAAGTGATTTTGACATTTTCTCTTCGTTAATATTAAGGAATCCAAAGTGAATCCAATATTTAACAAAAGGTTTTTGGTTAGCAGCTTCACTTTGTGCGATTTCATTTTCGTGATGCGGAAAGATTAAATCGTGTCCGCCGGCGTGAATGTCAAATGATTCGCCAAGTAACTTACAGCTCATTGCTGAGCATTCAATATGCCAGCCAGGTCTTCCTTTGCCCCAAGGACTTTCCCAAAATGGTTCGCCTTCTTTTGCTTTTTTCCAAAGAGCAAAATCAAGTGGATGTTTTTTTTCTTCGTTTATCTCTACTCGTGAGCCAGCTTCAAGTTCATTTATATTCTTTCCGCTGAGTTTTCCATAATCCTGAAATTTAGTAACATCATAAAAAACATTTCCATCAACATTATAAGCGATTCCTTTTTGTTCAAGTTTTTTAATCATATCAATCATATCATTGATAAATTCAGTTGCTTTGGGATAGAATGATGCTCGTTTAATTTTTAACCTTTCAATGTCTTTGAAAAATTCGTTAATATAAAATTCAGCTACTTCTTTTGATGTTTTATTTTCTTCGATTGATTTTTTGATAATCTTATCATCAACATCTGTCAGGTTCATTACAAAAGTAACATTGTAGCCTTTGTATTCGAGATATCTTCTGACAATATCAGACATAATAAAAGAGCGCGCATTTCCGATATGGAAATAATCATAGACAGTAGGTCCGCACATATACATTCTGATGTTTGGCGGATTAAGTGGAATCAGTTCCTCTTTTTGCTTTGTGAGAGTATTATAAATCTTAATCATTTGAAACTAAAATAATTTTAATGCAAATATAAAAAGTAATTAAATGATTGAATTAGATAAACTTAATTTAGAAAAGAAAGTATGAAATGAATTTTTGATAATAATTTACAATCAATCAAATAGTATAAATAAAATAATTTTACCAATCTTGTCAAACTACAACTAAGATTATTCGATGTATTTTACTTTTAATCCCGACTTTTTTGCAGCAGCAATTTGCCTTTTATCAGCGGAAATAAACAAATCGGATTTCCAGGCTATTGCAGAGGCAATATGTATTGCATCAAGAGTTCTGAGATTATTTTTCTCAAGCAAGGAAACAGATGTTGAAATAACTTCCGGCACAATATTAATGATTTCCAAATCTTCAATCTCTTCGAAGATTTTTTCTTTGATTAGTTGATAATCTTTTTTTGTAATAAATTTTTCTCTAAGTCTTCTGTTCAATGCGGAAATAATTTCTGGAAAACAAATACTTGATAAAGCAATAATAGAAGCCTTTCGACAAAGATTTTCAACCTCATCGCTTCCGGGTTCTTCAACAAATCTTTTAGCAAAAGCAGATGAGTCGAAAAAGAATCTCATTTATCTCTTTCCTCTAAAATTGCAGAGGACAAACCCCCACCTTTAACAACAAGTCTTAGTGCAGGTTTATTCCAGGGATTATTTTTTACTTCTGTTGCATCGGCAGGAATAATTTTGGCAATTGGCTTACCGTGTTTCATTACAATTAGCATTTCGCCTTTTTCAACTTCTGAAAGAAGTAAAGACGCTTTATTCCTGAATTCTGTAAAACTAATTGTTCTCATAATTGCTCTCTCATAATTTGTACACAAATGTAAAACACTGGCTCGTGTTATGAAAGACCATATATCATAATATTATGTTGAAAAAAGGTTGTAAAAAACTTTGAATTAAAAAATACTTCCCAAACTCGTCATAAATCCAAGGTTACCTCTATCAATTAAATAACTCATCCAGAAAACTTTTTCTTTTTGCTGATAAGAAATTATAGGAGATATGAAACCTGGTTTTCCAAGATTGATTTGAAGATTTAGAAAAGAAGAATTTTCAAATTTATATGAACCAAAGAAAAACAGACTTAAACTTGCAGAAGTCCAACCATTGTTTGACTCTATCACTCCAAGTTTATGAGCTGAGTTTCGGAAATCGAGGAATTCTCCGGTTTCTGCACCAGCTAAAAAATCTATTCCTGAACCAAGTTTGAAGTTTGTGAATTTGAAATTAATCCCGACCTTAATATTGCCCAGCAAACCTGCCCCCCATTTTCTGCCGTCGAAGTTTATATCGGTGAAATTATATCCTTGTTTTGCACCTAAGCCATTAACGGTATAAAATCCTCCATAGCCAATTACTGATGTGTTTGAAAATGCATGATCTTTTGTTGTAACATAATTGAAAGTTAATCTTAGTAATGCCAAATTTTCATCAGCGTAACTACCTTTTGAATATCTGATATCTGCACCCAAAAATTTATTGACTTTATTGCTGTCAGTTATAGTTTCAAAAACTATTGGAGTCGGCGAGTTATAGTTAATCAATGCATCATATACTCTTTTGTTGCAGCCATTAATAGCGAAGATGAAGTAAACAAAAATTGAAAGGATAAAAAGTTTTAATTTTTTCATAGTGAAAATTAAGTAGTAATTTGTTAAAATATATCTTAAAAAAAAATTAGTGACAATGTGTAATTGTTATATCTTTTTATAATATCAATAATAAAACTTAATAATCACAATCTTATCTCAGAATTTTTAACCCCTAATAAAATGGATATCTTTTATTGCACGAAATATTTTAAAGATCAAATAATTCTGAAAATTTAAACTATGACTCTTGTATAAATTTCTTTTCCAATAAATTCATCGAATGAGAGGTTAGAAAATTCTTTTTCAATAAATTTAATTTCTTCTGATGATTGAAGCAATTATATTTTATTTTGCTTTATACTATTGAATTTCTCTTTAAATCAAAGGTAAGATATGCTTGCTAATTGATTTTTCGGTTAATAGATCTACTTTTTTAACTAATATTTTTTCCAATTCAAAAACGAAGTTTATATAATTATCAAAATTCTTTTCTTCAAAATCCACCAAAAAATCAATATCACTTTCATCTTTCGCATTTTTAGAGGCATATAAGAACCAAATAGGCCAATTCTTTTTACTTTATACTTTCTTAAAAAGGATAAGTTTTCTTTTAAGGTGTTGATTAGATTGTTTGAACTTAAATTATTCACAAATCTGATTTATAAATTTTAAGGAAAAATATAAAAATCCTAAGTCAAATAGAGATTTTTCACATAATAATAACGAATATCAAAATGGATTATGATTAGATTTATATATTAAATTGTATCGTATTAATGATTTAATAAAAAGCTTAAATTAAACTTTTTAAGTCCTATATTTCGATTAGAAATGTTCTTAAATTACAGAATTAATAATTATGAAGATTTAATAATTTATATCCCAATGAACATCAAAAAAGGCGACCTGATAGAATTATCAATAACCAAATATGCTTTTGAAGGAAAAGGTATTGCTAAAATTTCAAAAGATAAATTGCTTGGAAAAGAAAATTCCTCAACTGAGGAAAACTATGTTGTCTTTGTTCAAAATTCTTATCCAGGCGATAAAGTAAAAGCAAGATTATTAAAAATAAAAAACTCTTACTCAGAAGCAGTTGCAACAGAAATTCTTAAATCATCAGAATATCGCACTGAACCAAAGTGTAAGTTTTTTAGTGTCTGTGGCGGATGTAAACAACAGGATCTGGATTACGACAAACAATTAGAATATAAGCAACAACAAGTGGAAGAAGTTTTTCACAATATTGCCGGACTGAAAGAAATTAAATCAGAAAAAATTATTCCATCAGATAGAATATTTGAATATAGAAATAAAATGGAATTTTCTTTTAGTGATGTCCGATGGCTAACGAAAGAAGAACTTCAGTCAGATGAAAAGATTGAAAGAAATTTTGCTCTTGGATTTCACATTCCGAAAATCTATGATAAGGTTCTCGACATTGATGAATGCTTTCTTCAGACACAAATAGCAAATGATATTCTGAACTTTACAAGAGAATATTTCAAATCAAAAAATATTTCTGCTTATTCTCAAAAAACTCATAAAGGATTTTTAAGAAATCTGATAATCAGACAGGCATTTCACACAAATGATTTGATGGTAAATTTAGTTACTTATGATGATGAACCTCAACTCATTGAAGGTTATGCTAATGCGTTATCAGAGAAGTTTTCTCAAGTATCAACTTTAGTGAATAATATAAACAAGAAACTTTCCTCTGTTTCAACTGGTGATTATGAAAAAGTTATATTCGGTTCGGGATTTATTTATGATTATATCGGAAAGTATAAATTCAGAATAAGCTCAAACTCTTTCTTTCAAACCAACACTTCTCAAGCAGAAAAACTTTATCAAACAGCAGTTGACTTTGCTGAGTTTAACGGAAATGAAATAGTATATGATTTATACTCAGGTGCAGGAACAATTACTTTGTTTATCTCTGATTTTGTAAGAGAACTTTACGCATTTGAATCAGTCAATTCTGCTGTGGAAGATGCAGAGTTTAATGCTCAACTTAATAATGTTACAAACGTGAAATTTTTTACCGCAGATTTATATAAAAGTTTTTTACCGATAGTTAAAGAAAATAAAATTCCTAAACCTGATATAATAATTATCGATCCACCTCGAAGCGGAATGCATAAAAACACTGTCAGTGATGTAATTACGCTATCACCAAAGAAAATTGTTTATGTAAGTTGTAATCCTGCTACTCAGGCAAGGGATGTGAAATTATTTTTAGACGCTGGTTATAAGTTTATTAAGATGAAACCTGTTGATATGTTTCCGCACACCTATCATATCGAAAATGTAGTTCTTTTAACGAAATAGTCTAATTAATTTTTTTTCAATTTGTCCTTAAAGATTTTTTCGAACTTTTCTACTTTTGGAGTAATTACAAAAGCACAGTAACCCTGATATGGATTGTTCGCATAATAATCCTGATGATAATCTTCAGCAGGATAGAATTTTTCGAACTTCACAATTTCTGTTACGATCGGATTAGGCCAAATTTTTTCTTCATCAAGTTTTTTCTTGTAGAATTCAGCTTTTTGTTTTTGCTCTTCATCGTGATAAAAAATTATTGAGCGATACTGAGGACCGATATCATTTCCTTGACGATTTGGAGTAGTTGGATCGTGAGTTTTCCAAAATATTTCAAGTAATTCATCATAAGTTATAACTCTT
>JANWVQ010000003.1 GCA_025056745.1 Ignavibacterium sp. | reverse complement strand
GAATAAATCTTCAGCCAATTTATACGAAAGCTGACACTGAAAATTTACCTTTCTTGACCAACTATCCGGGATTTGAAAACTTTGTGCGTGGAAGCAAAGCAAGTGGTTATCATTCTTCGCCCTGGGAAATCGCTCAGGAGTATTCTTATTCTTTACCTGAAGAATTAAACGAAGCATTAAGACAAGACCTTAATAGAGGATTGAATAGTTTAAATATTTGTTTGGATTTACCAACTCAACTTGGTAAGGATGCTGACCAAAGTAAAGTTGGTGAAGTAGGTAAAGATGGATTGTCAATCTCTGGTATTCGCAAAATGCAGGTGCTTTTCGATAACATAGACTTAACTGAATATCCAATTCATATTCACGGCGGATTTTCTGCTTTACCATTTACTTTGCTTTTTGCTGCGTACACTCGGGAATTAAGATTAACATTGATGAACCTTCGTGGTTCAATAACATCTGATCCCTATGACTTTTTACTCAAAAGAGGTTATTTACCCTTTTCTCTTTCAAAAATATTCGATGAAATAAAACTCGCAACACAATTAATGATTCGCTCAAGTTCACCACTGAAAACAATTGGAGTAAGCGGACTTAATTACGCAAATGCGGGGTCATCAGCTGTTCAAGAACTTGCTTTTGTTTTTGCAACTGCAGTTGATTACATAAACGAAATGCTTTCACGTGGACTTGATATTAGAGACATCATTCCAAGAATGAAATTCACTTTTGGAATAGGATCTTTTTATTTTATGGAAATTTCAAAGTTTAGAGCTGCAAGAATTTTATGGTATAATATTCTCAAAGCATTCGGCTTATCTGAGGATGATTATAAAATTTACATCCACGCTAAAACAATTGATTACAATAAAACTATTACAGATCCCTATGTCAATATGCTTCGAACCACCACAGAGTCATTTTCTGCTGTGATTGGTACTGCAGACGCCATTACCATTTCACCTTTTGATTTTCTTTTCAAACAACCAGACTTTTTCTCAAGAAGAATAGCTCGAAATACACAAATTATTCTAAAGGAAGAATCTCACTTAGACCAGGTGATTGATCCAGCTGCAGGTTCTTTCTTTGTTGAGAAACTTACTAATGATATTTGTGAAGCTGCTTGGAAATTATTTAAACAAATTCAAGAAATAGGTGGAATGTTTGAGGCAATTAAATCTGGATTTGTTCAAAATGAAATTAAAAAAGTAGCTGAAGCAAGGGAAAATGATTTTGCAAAAAGAAAATCTGTTTTGGTTGGAACTAACAATTATGTTAATCCCAAAGAAGAAGTTGAAGAAATTAAAGAACCAGATTA
>JANWVQ010000174.1 GCA_025056745.1 Ignavibacterium sp. | reverse complement strand
GAAAATGAGATTGGATTACCAGTTAAATATCCAATACCAGATGGGTTATAAAATACAACATCAGGATCATCTGTTACAGCTACAAAGCTTCCCCCTAATGCAGAAGCTCGAGCAGAAGGATCAATTCTTAAAAACTCGTATGTGTTTTGTGAATATAAATTAGTTGATAAAAGTATTAATAGAATATAGACCACATAATGTTTAATAAACATTTTTCCCTCGTAATTACAATATATAAATAATCAGTAATGATAAAATAGGCAACACCAAAGTTTTGTGCTAAATTTTAATTTTTGCTCACTCAATATTCATTCATCGTTTATCTAATTATCCAATCATAGACTTCCTCTCTTTATGCCTTGGTGGCAGGATATAGCCACTAAGACTCAAAGTCACAAAGATTATCACTAACTAGTCAATTACTTTATCATACAAACTGCTTTATATTAAAAGAAAGATAAAAGTTAAGAAAAATTTTTTCTTTAATGCTAAACTTAAAAATAATTAATACCTTGGATTTACTCCGAGATTATAAAATACGAAAGACCAAACATCTGTAACTTCTTCAATCACTTTTGAAGTTGGTTTTCCTGCTCCGTGACCTGCTTTTGTTTCAATCCTTATTAAAACAGGATTTTCTCCTTTGTATTTCTCTTGTAAAGTTGCAATGTATTTGAACGAATGTGCAGGAACAACTCTATCATCGTGGTCTGCAGTTGTTACAAGAGTAGCCGGATAATTCAATCCTTCTCTTATATTATGAAGAGGTGAATAAGCATAAAGATATTTAAACTGCTCAGGATTATCACTTGAACCATATTCAACTATCCAATAATATCCAATAGTGAATTTGTGAAATCGCAACATATCCATAACTCCAACTGCTGGTAAAGCGACTTTAAATAATTCTGGTCTTTGGTTAATCACTGCACCAATTAATAATCCACCATTTGAACCACCAGCAATTGCAAGTTTATTTGGATTTGTATATCCTTCTTTTATTAAATATTCTGCTGCAGCAATAAAATCATCAAAAACATTTTGTTTTTTGTCAAGCATACCAGCTTTATGCCATTCTTCACCATATTCACCACCGCCACGAATATTGGGCATTGCAAAAACTCCTCCATTTTCCAAAAGTAATAATCTTGAAGTATTGAACGAAGGTAAAAGACTTATATTAAAACCTCCGTAAGCATAAAGATAAGTAGGATTGTTTCCATCTAGTTTAAGTCCTTTTTTGTGGACTATAAACATTGGAATCTTTGTTCCATCCTTACTTGAATAGAAAACCTGCTTTGTTTCGTAATTATCGAAATCAAAGTTTAATTCAATTTGTCTATAAAGTTCTGAACGCTTTGTGTTGATATCAATTTTATATATTGTCCCAGGAGATGTGAATGAAGTAAAAGTATAAAAAGCGATATTGTCATTTCTTTTGCCAGAAAAATTAACTGTTCCCAAGCCTGGTAATTCTATTTCTCCTTCTGGATTTCCATTCAAGTCGAAAACATAAACGTGATGAGCAACATCTTGTAAATAAGTGACAACTAACTTTTCACCAATTATTCTTACTGATTGCATAACGTCTTTCTTTTCAGGAATTATATCAATCCAATTTTCTTTTGAAGGATTTTTCGGATCAATTAAAACGAGTTTATAATTTGGTGCATTGTAATCTGTTCTTACTAAAAGTCTGTCTCCAATATTATCAATCACGCTGTAATTATTTTTGAAATCATCAACAATCGATATGAATTTACTATTCTCATCTGATAAATCTTTGACCATAAAAGCATTTTTACTAGTACCTTCTGTTTGATAAATTATTAAAAATCTCTGATCATCTGTCGTTTGAGCACTAAAACCTCTTTTGGGTTTGGATGGATCTTCATAAACAAGAATATCTTCATTTTGATTAGTTCCGAGTTTATGATAATAAACTTTACTAAATTCATTTTTAGAAGATAACTCAGAACCTTGTGGTTCAGGGTAACGACTGTAAAAGAAACCATTCCCTTTCCAGGCAGCGCCAGAAAATTTGATCCATTTAAGATGGTCATCGAGCAGTTGTTTTTTTTCAGTGTCCATAACGAAAAATTCATTCCAATCAGAGCCACCAGTTGATATTCCATAAACGAGATATTTTCCGTCATCACTAAAAGAGAGAGTTGTCAGAGATTTTGTACCATCCTCTGAAAATTTATTCGGATCAAGAAAGACTTCTTCTTTGTCATTCAAATCGTTTAATACATAAAGCACGCTTTGATTTTGTAGTCCATCATTTTTGAAAAAGTAATATTTATTTCCCGCTTTGAATGGTGCTCCATATTTAGGATAATTTAAGATTTCTGTAAATCTTTTTTTTATTTTATCTCTGAAGGGTATTTTCTCTAAATATTCAAAAGTAACTTTGTTTTGTTCTTGAACCCAGGCTTTTGTCTCTTCTGAATTATCATCTTCAAGCCAACGATATGGGTCTGCTACTTTTATTCCGTGATAGTCATCTACAATATCTACTTTCTTAGTTTCTGGATATTTGATTTGAGCAAATCCAACGAAACTTAAGATAATAATTGAAAGAAATAACTTGTTTCTCATTACTACTCCTGAATTAATTTTTCTTAGTGTTTTGAAAAAGTTT
>JANWVQ010000165.1 GCA_025056745.1 Ignavibacterium sp. | reverse complement strand
ATTGTAACTGACAAAGATGTTTATGAAATCGGAGATACTTTAACAGCTATAATTTTCACTCCAATTCAGTCTCAGCAATTTTTACTAACACTTGAAACTGATGAAGTGTTGAATTATAAAATCCTGACTTCTAAAAATCATTCGGCTAAATTTGATTTTGTTATTAAAGACAATCTTGCTCCAAATTTTAATATCAGTGTTTGCTTCATTAACGACAAGATGTTTTATCAGAATTCAAAGTCTGTGGGAGTTATTCCAACTGAAAAATATTTAACAATCGAAATAAAAACTGACAAGAGCAAATTCAAACCACGTGATAAAGTTGAGTATTCAATTCTTGCAAAAAATTCTAAAGGTGAGCCTGTTAAAAATGCTGAACTTTCTTTCGCATTAACTGATGAAAGTCTCTATGATATTGTTAGCGAACAGATTCAACCTATTGATAAATTTTTCTTCTCTCCAAGATATTTTTATGTTCCTTCCTACAGTTCAACAACTAATTTTTATTTTAATTCTACAAGCAGACCAATTACTTATCTTGAAGAATTTTATTTTGATAAGAAAAAAACTGAAATTCCATATAATCTGAATTATATTGGTAGATTCACACAAACGGATTCAATCTTTCAAAAGCACAGACTTAAAGCAGTATTAGTTGGAACAATTACTTCTTTTGCTGTTCCAATTGACTCCCTTGATAATTTTGAGTTTAAAAAAATTCCTGCTGACAAATACCAACTTTATATTTCCAATTTCAGAGGTGATTTACTTTTTATAAAAGACCTGGTGCTAACTTCAGATTTACGTGAACAAATAAAACTGAATAAATCGTTGCTTGAAAAAATTCAGCAGTTAATCGAGAAAGAAAATCAGGTTGATGAATTCCGTGATTTCGGAAGACGTGGAGGAATAATGAATCTGACTCAGGAAGCAATGCCTCTTGCCAAAACATATACTAATGGAATTGCAAAATCAGATTTTGTTCGTCCCGAAATTAGAAAAGAATTTATGGATGCGGTAATCTGGCTTCCGAATATTTATACTGATTCAAAAGGAAAAGCGAAAGTTGAAGTAAAACTTCCAGATAATCTTGGCACGTGGCGGGCAACTGTAAGAGGCATTACCAAAGAAACAATGGTAGGTGAGCAAATCAACAAAATAATCAGCACTAAAAATCTTCTTATAAGAATTGAAACTCCTCGTTTTCTAACTCAGGGAGATGAGGTTACTATTTCAACTATCGTTCACAATTATCTCAACGAAAGTAAAAGAACACGAATTGAGTTTAATGTTGAAAATCTAAAAATCATTTCCTCAGAAATAAATTCAAAACAGAATTTCAAAAATCTATCGAGTATTAAAAATGTATATGAAGTTAATCTCCCGGCAAATTCAGAAATCAGAATTGATTGGAAAGTTAAATCTGAGAAAACAAATAGTGAAGCTGTATTCAGAGCAGCTGCATTAACGAACGAAGAATCTGATGCTGTTGAAAAAAGAATTCCAATTCAACCATTAGGAATAAAAATTCAGAATCCAATTTCATTTGATAGTAACGAAAAATATTTCAAACAAGAAATTGAGTTTGAAATTCCTTCTGGTATTGATTTGCAAAGTGTGAATTTTAGTTTCAGTATTAATCCGACTTTAACCACGAGTTTACTCAAAACTCTTGATGAACTTGTTGGATATCCTTACGGCTGTGTTGAACAAACTATGAGCAGATTTTTACCAACTCTTTATGTGAATAATTTTCTCAGAACTCAGAAAATCAAAATATCTTCGTCTGTAATCGAGAATATGCCTAAGTATGTTGAAGAAGGAATTAAACGTTTGATAGATTTTCAACAGCCTGATGGTGGTTGGGGCTGGTGGAAAAATGACAGAAGCAATCCGTTTATGACTGCTTACGTTTTATATGGTTTGAACTTCGCACGACTAAATGATTTTAAGGTTGATGAAAATGTAATTCAAAACGGAATCAATAATCTTGAATTTCAGATTGAAGATTTTGATGGAAAAGATGATATCACAAAACTTGCTTATATGATTTATGTTTATAGCGAAGTAACAACAAACAGAAATACTGATAATGCAAATAAAATCAGAAAAAAACTTGATGAAATTTCAAAAAACAAACTTGATTCCTATTCTCTGTCTTTAGTAATACTTTCTTACAAAAACTTTGGTGAGAAAGATTTAATAAATAAATTAATCTCAAAATTGACTTCTCAGGTCAGTCAATCAATTCAATTTGCTTTTTGGGAGAAAAAAGAATCAAACTATTATTGGCACAATGATGCTGTTCAAACAACAGCGTTTGCTGTAAAAGCTTTGCTTGAAACTTCATCAGAGAGCGAGTTAATTACAAAAGCAATTCGTTGGCTAATGATGAAACGACAGGGTTACAGTTGGACTTCAACTCAAACAAGTGCAATGGTTTTATTTGCAATTACAGATTATCTTAAAACTAAAAATGAGTTATCGCCGGAATATTCTGTTACTGTTTCATTAAATGGCAAAAATATTTTCAACAAATCTTTTAATGAAAAAGATATTCTCGTTGACCAACCTTTAGTTAAACTTTCTGAAACACAGAAAAGTCTTTTAGTAAAAGGAACGAATAAACTGACAATTGAAAAAACCGGTGATGGCTCTATCTATCTTTCAGCGATGCTGAGCTATTTCTCCAATGAAATTACCTTTGATAAAAAATTCTTTAAAGTTGAAAGGAATTATTTCATACTTGAACCTGAGCAACAAAAAGACAGAGTCATCTTCAAAAAGAAAAAATTTAACGGAGAAATTTTAGTTGGACAGGACTTATTGGTTGAAACAACAATCAAATCCAAAGCAAATAATCTTGAGTATTTGATTTCTGAAGATATGTTACCTGCGGGATTTGAAGTAGTAAAAGAGTTGAGTAATTATCAAATAGACGGAAGTGATTATTCATTTGACCCAAGATTTGACTACTATCCAATTTACGATTACTCACATCGTGAATATCGTGATGAGAAAGCCGTTTTCTTTTCTACATATTTCAATAAAGAAATTACTTTCAGATACATTATCAAAGCACAGATTCCGGGAGAATATAAAGTAAATCCAACACAGAGTTATTTGATGTATTATCCGGAGTTTAACGGAAATTCAGATTTGATAGAAATTGTTGTAAAGGAGAAGAGGGAAATAATTATTAGTATCCGGCTGAAACTTAATTTTTGATTAATTTAGTTGAGCAATTTTATTTCTTTCAATTGTTCAGTTACGAGAGATTATCACTATGGCAAATAAAAACAAAACCAAAGAA
>JANWVQ010000132.1 GCA_025056745.1 Ignavibacterium sp. | reverse complement strand
ATTTATGAAAAAAATATTTCTAACTGCTTTATCTGGCTTTCCTGATGAAAATTTAGGAGGTCCGAATAAAGTAATAAGTCAAATAATCTCAAAAATTGAATCAGATAAATATGATGTTTATTACCTTTCTAAAAATTCTTTTTTCAAATTAAATAATAAGTCGGAGAACTATCTTCCGTTAAATAAATTCAAATATAACTATTCAATCAAATTGTTTTCAAAAAGTAGTTTTTATAGAAAGATTTTTACTTCTTCAATATATCTACATTACTTTTTTAAAAATTCAATTCAAAAAGTATCATCAATAATTGAAAAAGAGAATTGGGATATAGTGCATTCTCACGATTGTAGAACCTTGTTTAATTTAAAGAATAAAAAAGGAAAAGTAATCCTTACCTTACACTCAAAAGGAAATATTGTAAATGATATGATTGAATTATACGGTAACAGAAAAACTTTAAACTCTCTTTATAGAAATTTTGAACTTCAAGAAAAAAAGACTTTAGAACTTGCTGACGTTATAACTTTTCCAAGTTACGCAGCTAAAGAATTATTTTTCTATCAAACGAAATCTTACGAATATGAAAGCAAAACAAAAATTATTTACAATGGAATTGATTTAGAAAAAGTAAATAAGGTAGAAATTGATGATAGTTTTTTATTGAAATGGAATTGGTTAAGACAATATGAATTAAGAATATTAACTGTAGGTGCTCATATTGAGGCTAAGAATATTGATCAAATATTAAAAGTTTTTTCTTTGTTGAAGGTCGAAAAGCCAAAAAGTTGTTTTCTAATTTGTATAGGTTCAGGAAATAAAACAAATGAATTATATCATTTAGCAAGAAATCTGAATATTTTAGAGAATATTAAATTTATAAACTCATTACCAAACTATGAAGTGTTAAAGTTGATGAAAATATGTAATATCTATTTATCACTCTCAAAAAATGTAATCTTTGATTATGTTATTCTTGAAGCATTAGCTTGTGGAATGAATGTTTTTGCAAGTAATGAAGGGGGCAATAAAGAGATAATAAATAATGAAAATGGTTATTTGGTTGATATGTATGATATTAATAGCATTGTTCAAAAAATTATAAATATTAAACCTGTTCTTAATATAAAAGCTATTCAGTCTATAAAAAATTTTTCTTTATCAAATATGGTGAAAGAATTCAAAGAAATTTATGAACAATGATAAAATTAGAATTCTGCACATAGCTCATAGAATAACAGGGAAAGCAGATGGTGTATTTAAACATTTGATTATGTTATTTAGTCTATTAGACAAGCAAAAATTCGAGCAGTTCTTAATTTATTCTGATGATTTAGAAAATGTGAATTCATTTATCAGCTCTCTCAATATAAAAGTTTATCCACTACCTGAACTTAATAAAAAATTTCCCCTGATTGCTTTAGGAAAAATTTATGGAATAGTAAAAAAGCAAAAAATAGACATTATCCATACACACCTTGTTAAACCATACTTGATAGCTGGACTACTTAATTTTTCTTTGAAGAAAAAGTTAATTTTTAACTACCATGGTGCTTTTATCGAGGAAAAATTTTATAATTCATTTGAAATGAAAATTCTGAAAAAGATACACGATTTTATCATCAATAATAATTTAGTAAATATGTGGATATTTCCATCGAAGAAATTAGCTCAAGATATTATGAATGAGTACCATCTTAAAATCAATTACAAGTGTTATTATAATGGTTATTTTAATATTGATCAATCATTCTTTAAAGACGATAGTGAATTGTTAGATAATCTAAATAAACTAAAGCGTAAATATTTTCTTGTAGGTATTATTGGAAGAATTGATAAATGGAAAAGAATAGATATCGCTTTAGAAGTTTTAAGAAATCTATTAGATAATGGTTTACATACTGTTTTTGTTTTTATTGGTGATGGAGAAAATATCAAAGAAATGAAGAATTATGCATTACAATTAGGAATAGAAAAAAATGCATTATTTTTTGATTTTATACCATACATTTCAAATAAATTATCTGTCTTCGATCTTATTTTAATCACATCTGAAAAGGAGGGCTTTCCATTAGTAATTTGGGAAGCAATGTATAATAGTGTTCCGATAGTTTCAAGTGATATTGGTGGTATAAGAGAAATACTAATTAAGGAAAAATGTGGCTACGTTTATCCACTTTATGATATAAAAGCTTGTGTAGAAATAATTACTGAATTATTTCTAAATAGAGAAATATTGATTCAGTTAGGTAAAAACGGTCGCAAAGCATTAGAAGAAAAGTATAATTCAAAAAACTTTAAAGAATTTTTTGAAAAACTTTATTGTGATTTATTAAATGAATGATGAATTAAACATTCTTCACATTTCTCCAAATTTCAATTTTGTATGCGGGGTAAGCAAATATATCTATACTGTTTTAAAGGCTATTAAATCTTTTGAGAATGAAAATAGAATTAAATTATTTTTTATTACAAATGGTGGAGATGGGTTAGCGAGATTAGAAAGTATTGGTGTTAAAGTTTATATAATGAAGTTTGGTAAAGGCATTAGGAACATTTTATATCTTAAAAAAAATTTAGTTGAATTGGAAAAATTTTGTTTATTTAATGATATAAAAATCATTCATTCTCATCATCGTTATCCTGAATTACTTGCTAATTCTCTGAAGAGAAAATTAAATGTTAAGACTATAACTACGGTTCATAGTTTAGTGGATGGATTTAAGAGATTAAGTTTTCAATCTGATAAAATAATTGCGGTGAGTAAAGCCGTTGAGAAAAACTTAATTGAAAAGTTTAAAGTAAATAGAACTAAAATTTATCAAATTTATAATCCAATTGATATAAACTACGATAAAAATGAAAATGATAACTCAATTCGATCAAAATTAAATATTCCGGATGATGCAGTTGTTTTTCTATTTATTGGTCGTTGGTCAAAGATCAAAGGTGTTGATATTCTAATAAAAGTTTTTAATAAAATATCAGAAGAAAACAAAAATATCTCTTTGATTCTGATATCAGATGTAAAGGATAAAACTCAGAGTTACTTAAATAATAAATGTAAAAATCTTATCTTTATAAAACCTCAAGAAAACATAAATTATTTTTATAAATTATCAGATATAGTAATACTCCCCTCTAAGAAAGAATCATTTCCTTATGTAATGTTAGAAGCTGGATTACATAAAAAATTGTTTCTGGGATCGAAAGTTGGTGGTATAGCTGAATTTATTGAGGATCGAGTTGATGGTTTTCTTTTTGAGCCAAATTATCATTCTTTGAAGAAGTTAGTTAAAGAAGTTTTAGATAAAAAATTGTATAAAATTGATTTAATGAAAGAAAGCCTGAATAAAAAAGTTATTTCACTTTATGATTCAGAAACTTATGTCAAAAAACTAATAGATATCTATTATTCATTATAAAATGAAACCAAGAATATTTTTTCTAATCATAACCTCATTATTTACAATTCTTTGGTTAATTGCTCCAATAAATTATTTAATAAAATTTACAAGTGATGATTCCTATTTCTATCTAAAGGTTGCATTAAACTTTGCGAAAAATAATCTATCATCTTTTGATAATATAAATCTTACAAATGGTTATCATCCTCTATGGATGCTAATTCTTTCTGTGGTTTTCAAAATTGCGTTTATATTCTATGAATTTAATGAAGATTTTTTATTAAGAATTGTTTTTATTACAACTACGTTTATAAATTATTTAAGTTTCTATTTGTTGTGGAAAGTATTTGAAAAAATAGGTGAAACAAAATTGAAATACATTAAAGTGATTCTTCTTTTAATTCCACTTTGTTTTTTTTATTTAATAGGGTTAGAATTACAAATTTTTATTTTTTCACTTATAGTAGTTTTATATTTTTTCTTTGACCTTATTGAAGAAAACCTAAATACTAAAAAATTTTTTTTATTATCAACTACATTATCTCTTCTAATATTATCAAGAATAGAATTCTCATTTTATATTATCACATCATTTTTGATTTATGTAATAATTAATAATTACAAGTTGTTAAAAAAATTTCTTCTAACTCTTATAATACCTTCCATAACTTTTTTTATATACTTGATTATAAATAAGTTTTTTTTTGGTGAATATTTTCTAATTTCAAGTAAATACAAGTTATCTTTTGATATAGTTAAAAACTTATCTTATTTCCCAACACCAATAAAAAATCCAATTGACTTTATGATTCTAAGTTTGATAGTCTTGAGTGGAATAGTTTTATTCTTCAATCGAAAAAAAATTAAAGAGAACTTCTCTTTAAATATTATAAAGTATATTTATATAGCTTCAATAGTTTTTTTAAGTGTTAATTATTTTTTGAATTATTTGGGAGTTAGAGAATGGTATTATGTATATTCCTTATTTCCATCAATATTGCTGTTAGGTTTTAGTTTTAATGGAAGAGTTATAAGCAGTTTATTTTTTATTGTTATAGTAATTTTCAATGTAATTTATTTTGGACTTTTCCGATTATATTATTACAATCACGATTCAGCTTATAACTTTGCCAAAGAGGTCAAAAGAAATACAAAAAATTCAGAAGTAATTTATCAAGTAGATTATAGTGGAATAGTTTCTTTTTTCTCTTCAAGAAAAATTGTAAATGGAGATGGACTAATAAATAGTTTTGACTATTACAATCATATCAAAAAAGGTGAATTGGTAAAGTTTATTAATCAAATTAAACCAGAATATTTAGTTTTTTATTCTTTCGAGAATATCAATAAAGAAAGAAAAATTAAATACAGATTCAATTTACTGAATTATAACTATCAATTAGAAATTCCAAAAGAGAATATTGTCATTTCATATCCATTTTTATATGGTGGGCTCTTTAGAAAAAGAATTGGAAATTTTTATTTAATAAAAGTAGATGAATGGAATATTAGAAATTATTAATAACTCTATCAAAAAAGAGAATTTGATATTAAAAAAATTTGAGGAAGTCTATCACAATCGAAGTTCTGAGGTATTTTGTTATTTCAATCAAAATTCATTTAATCAAATCTATTCAAAGCCGGAGTTATTGAAAGCATTTAAAGAATTTATTATTTATCAGGAAGGTATTGGAATGTATTTGTTATTGAAATTATTTAATCAAAGAGAATTTGATAGAATTGACTCAACTAAAATTCTTGATTGTTTTATAAAATATCTTATTACAAAGGGAGAAAGAATAATTTTTATTGGAGGGGATTTTGAACCAGCTAAGTTTATTTCTGATTGTAATTATAAAGATCTTATAGTAGAAATATATTTAAATGGTTTTTTTGATTTGAATAATTTAGATAATTTAATGCACAAACTAAAAACTTGTAAATCAAGATATATAATTTTAGGAATGGGAACACCTAAACAAGAGATTGTGGCCCATAAACTTAAAAGAGAATTAAAAGAAAAAACATTTATTTGCGTTGGGAATTTTATGAACTTCTTTTTGGGTTATCAAAAACGAGCACCTAAATTTTTAAGAAAACTTCAATTGGAGTGGTTATTTAGATTTATTTTAGAACCAAAAAGATTATTCAAAAGGTATGTATTAGGAATTCCATTATTCTTTTTTCGAATTACCAAATTGAAATTACAAACTATAAAATAATTTTAATGGAGTTATTGATGA
>JANWVQ010000097.1 GCA_025056745.1 Ignavibacterium sp. | reverse complement strand
AATATTTACATTATTAATTCATTCAATAACATTATCTCAGATTAAAAGCAGTAAAATTGAAAGTGGTTATAAAATTTATTTCATAAATGAACCTACACCTTATACTGTTAAAAATATAGGAAATTATTCGCTAATAGATTTTGTAGAAGCTCTCGATGAATCTAAGCCAGGATTTCCAAAGATACCATCAAAAACAATTTTTTTAGCTATACCCCCAGAAACAAAGATTGAAATAAAAGTTGAGAGTATTAATAAATCATTTATGAAAGATGTTGTTTTAGAAACTAATCCAGCAACAGCTTTAGAGAATGATTCTACTATAAAATATATCAAAACTGAGTATGATGAATCATTATATAAATTTGATAAATATCCTATTAACGAAGTTGAGGTATTAGGTTACACTTGGCTAAGAGATTTTTACGTAGTAGCAATACAAATAAATCCTTATCAATACATTTTTAATGAAAGAACACTTACTATAATTGATTCTTGTTCTTTTTCAATAAAATTTTCTTCTAATAATAAATTTTTTGAAAAGAATAATAGTAAACTCACTCTTTTTGATGAGATGCTGAAAGAAGTATTACTCAACTTCGAAGATGCTTTAGAATTTAGGTCATTCAATTATGATTTAATTTTAAGTGATACAACTGGACATTGGATTGATTATTCAAAAGAATATGTAAAATTAGCAATTCCTATAGATAATTTTTATCGTATTGGATATAATAACTTAGTTAATTATGGATTAAACCCTGATAATATAAATCCAAAGACATTAAAGATTTTTCACAAAGGAAAGGAGATTCCAATTTACGTTTTTGGTGAGGATGATAATATTTTCAATCAAAATGATTACATAGAGTTTTATGCAGAAAGGAATTATACTTATCAAAATTATAGAAATATTGTCCCAATCGGTCAAGATTACATCCAATATTTTAATAGATATAATGATACAACCATAGTATGGTTAACTTGGGGTGGCAATAATGGAAGAAGAGCACAGGTTATTACAAATCCACCTGTAAACACAAATGATACTATTAATTCTCATATTGCAAAAATTCATCTTGAGCAGGATATGAGATTATGGTATTATGATCCAACAGTCCCAAGAGTTCAACTTCCGTTTTGGCAAGAGAATAAAACTTTCACTTGGTTATTTGTTGGGAATGGTGGTTTTCAGGGGATTAATTTCTCCGCAAGAGATTTTTTACCTTCAACTCCTGTGAGTATTATTTCGAGGCTTATTAGTTATGCTTCTAACACAAATATAAATGCCCATAGATTTGGAATGAGCTTGAATAACTTAAATCCAACTGATACAATTATTTTTAATTACAAACAGACTGTCAATTTTTCAAAAAATTATTTTTCATCTCAATTAAATAATGGAACCAACACAATTAGGATTTTTGGATTATCTTCTCAAGCAGCATTTCATCAAGCTTTAGTCGATTGGGTTGATATAGATTATTTCAGGCGAAATGTTGCTGTAAATGATTCATTAAAAATTGTTATTCCTGATTCCGTGTCAAGTGCAATTAGGGTTATAAGAATTGAAAATATAAATTCACCCAATCAGATAATTGTTTATAAAATTAAACCCACGATTAAAAAGTTTAGTGCATTTAATATTATAGGTTCTAATCCATCTCAAATGTTTTTTATTGATACGGTTAGAGGAGGAGATGAGTACTACATAACTTCTATAAATAGAGTTTCAAATCCAATTTTTAAGAATAAAAAACAATTTGTAAATCTCAGAAGTAATCAAAGAGGTGCAGATTATATCTTATTGTCCAATAAGTCACTAATTAATTCTGTAAATCAATATAAAAACTTTATTCAAAGCAATTATAATGTAAGAGTTGAGCTGGTATTTGATGAAGATATTTATGATGAATTCTCTTTTGGAAATATTGAAGCTGAAGCTATCAGAAGATTTCTTGTCTCTGCCTCAAGTAATTGGATACAACCAAGACCTACTTTTCTAACAATTATCGGTGATGCAAATTATGATTATAAAGACGTTGTAACTCCAGCGCCAACACCAAGGAAAAAAAATATTGTTACCTCCTTTGGAAATCCAGTAAGTGATGTTTGGTATGTAATGTGGGATTCTGTGAATGTAAATTTCCCACAAATGTTTGTTGGAAGAATACCCGCGAATAATGATCAAGAGGTTTTGAGATATTTACAAAAGCACCAAACCTATATTCAAAGGAGATATGATTACTTTAATAAATCTTTTATTTTTTTCAGTGGTGGAGATGCAACTAAACCAAATGAACTCTCCCAAATTATCGCTGCAAATAATTTTGTTATGAATAATTTTGTAAAAAGCTCACCTTTATTTGGAAACGCAACTCATTTTTATAAAACTGTAAATCCACCAAGCAATTTTGGTCCATATACACTCGAAGAAATACAGAGGGTGATTAATGAGGGCGGTTTATTTATATCTTATATAGGCCACAGTGGAACAAGAACTTGGGATAATTCAATAACCGAAGTTGAACATATTAAAAATAATTATAATAACAGACTACCATTAATTAGTGATTTTGGATGTTCAACAGGAAAATTTGCCGAACCTGATGTTGATGCTTTTGGAGAATTATTTGTTTCACAATCTTCAAATGGTCAAGCTATAGTTTATTTAGGAAATTCGAGCTGGGGTTATCTATCTACTTCCTTAAACTTTCCAAGAATTTTCTATCAAAGATTAATTCAAGACTCCCTCAAAGGCTTGGGTTATGTACATACTTTATCCAAAATACAACTACTTAGTCAATCAGGAATTGGTGATGTTAATAGAGTATTTACCTATTGTAATTTATTGTTTGGTGATCCAATCGTTGGTCTACAACTACCACCTAAACCAAATTTAACAATATCACAGTCTGATATAAAAATTCTTACAGAGCAGCCCAATGATTTAATGGATACATTAAAATTCAGAATTATTGCAAAGAATTTTGGTATAGTAACTTCAGATTCACTTGAAATTTTAATTGAGGATGTCTTTCAAGATTCAACCATCAAAGTAATCAACCTAAAGATTTCTCAAACAAAATTTTTAGATACTCTTTTTATAAACATTCCAGTGAATAATTTCATCGGAGTTAGGAAATTAAAAGTACGATTGGATCCTAATAATAGAATTAATGAAATTTATGAGGATGATAATTTTGCCGAGTTTGAATATTCTATAAATAGCACTTCATTACAACCATTAGAGGTTTCAAGATATTTCAATACACAAAAAGATACCTTAACTGTTCTTAACCCATTTATAAAAAAGCCTAATAAACCAGAAAGATTAAAATTAGAAATAAGTAATAACGAAAATTTTATTCAACCAGTTGTAATAACAAAAAGTTTTGATACTTTATTTTCTAAAGTAAGTTTAGGTAATTTGATTCAAAATCAGAGGTATTACTATAGATTAAAACAAGATGATTTGGGTTCTTATTATTCAGCAACTTATTCCTTCATCCAGAGAAACCCCAATTATCAATTTTTTGTAAATGAAGGAAATATTGAAGGATTATTTAATTACCAAAATACAATCTATGATACTAACTCAAGAAGTTGGAAACTAAATACTCAAGTTAATACGTTAAAAATTTTATCAGCAGGTGGCCACGATGGTGCATTTGGCTCTATTCAACTCAATGGTATAGAATTCCTACCTAATACATACTATTGGGGATTAGCAACTGCAATTATAGATTCAACAACATTAAGACCTGTTTCAGTTAGATATTTTAATGTTCCAGATCCTGGTGTTAGTGATTCACTTGCAAATTTTGTAAATAGATTACCACAAAATACCCTAATTGCAATGACCATATCTGCCGATGCTGCTCAAGGACCTCTTGGTTGGACAGCAGGAACGCCACCCCGAAATGCAATTAAAACTTTGGGTTCAAGGTATATAGATAGTATTGTTTACAGAGAAGGTTGGGCAATATTGGGAAAAAAAGGTGCGGCAATTGGTACAGTCCCG
>JANWVQ010000077.1 GCA_025056745.1 Ignavibacterium sp. | reverse complement strand
CAGATACTTTCAGAAATATCTTTAAAATTCACGAACTAAGGCAAAGAATTTTATACACGCTTGCGTTATTGTTTATTGTAAGACTTGGTTCGCACTTGACAATTCCAGGAATTGATTCAGCGCTTTTAGCTGAAAGTATGAAGAATCAATCTTCTGACACTTTATTTGGTTTATATGACTTATTCGTTGGTGGGGCGTTCAGTAATGCAGCGATTTTCGCTCTTGGAATAATGCCTTACATATCAGCATCAATAATTATTCAATTATTAGGTGCTGTAGTCCCCTATTTTCAAAAGCTTCAACAAGAAGGTGAGGAAGGAAGGAAAAAAATAACACAATTGACCAGATATGGTACTGTTTTAATCTCTGCAATGCAAGCTTGGGGTGTTACTGTTAGATTGACTAATATAGAAGTAAACGGAATACCTATTATTCCTGAGCAAGTTCAAGGTTTTGGATGGGTGCTTTCGACTATAATAATATTGACATCAGGGACTATATTTATGATGTGGATGGGTGAACAGATTACAGAAAGAGGAATTGGTAATGGTATCTCCTTAATCATTTTCATCGGAATAATAGCCAGATTTCCTTTTGCACTTTTAGATGAATATAGATTAATTCAAGCTGGACAAAGATCCTTAATTGTTGAGATAATTATTTTTGCGTTTATGTTTTTAATAATTGCCGGAGTAGTTTTAGTAACTCAGGGCACTCGAAGAATACCTGTTCAATATGCAAAAAGAGTTGTTGGTAGAAAAGTTTATGGAGGTGTTACACAATATATTCCATTAAGAGTTAATACTGCTGGTGTAATGCCAATAATTTTTGCGCAAGCAATAATGTTTATTCCTAATACAGTATTATCATTTTTCCCAGATAACGAGTTCTTACAAAGTGTTGCAAATTATTTCCATTATGAATCAGTTATTTATTCAATCATTTATGGATTAATGATAATCTTTTTTACATATTTCTATACTGCCATTGCTTTTAATCCTAAAGATGTTGCCGATAATATGAAAAAGCAGGGTGGTTTTATTCCCGGTATAAGGCCAGGAAAACAAACTTCAGACTTTATTGACAATATATTGACTAAAATAACTTTACCAGGTTCAATTTTCTTGGCTATAATTGCAATTCTTCCGGCTTTTGTTTCTGCTTGGGGTGTAACTGGACAATTTGCTCAGTTCTTTGGTGGAACCAGTCTTTTGATTATTGTTGGTGTTGCTTTAGATACTTTACAACAAATAGAATCTCATCTTTTGATGAGACATTATGATGGATTTATGAAATCCGGTAAAATTAGAGGCAGACGTTAGTTCTTTGTGATTCTGATAAAATCTAAAAAAGAAATTGATTACATTCGAGAAAGTTGTAGAATAGTTGCTCAAACTTTATTGCTATTGAAATCTAAAATTGATATTGGTGTAACTACAAAAGAGTTGGATTTGATCGCTGAAGATTACATAAGAAGTTGTGATGCGATACCGGCATTTAAAGGCTATTCTCAAGGAAATGGGGTTAAATTCCCTGCTTCGATTTGTACATCAGTAAACGATGAGGTAGTGCACGGTATACCGAGTGAATATAAATTAAAAGATGGTGATATTATTTCAATAGATGTTGGGGTAAAAAAAAATAATTACTTTGGTGACGCGGCAATTACAGTTGGAGTAGGAAAAATTTCAGATGAACAAAAAAAATTAATAGAAGTGACTGAACGCTCTTTATATATTGGAATCGAACAAGCCGTTGAATCAAATAGATTACAAGATATCTCTTATGCAATTCAAGAATATGTTGAATCAAACGGTTTTTCAGTAGTAAGAGATTTATGTGGTCACGGTGTTGGTAAATATTTACACGAAGACCCTTCAATTCCAAATTTTGGTAAAAAGGGAAGTGGACCGAAATTGAAAAGAGGAATGACATTAGCGATTGAACCTATGGTAAATGTTGGTTCGTGGCAGGTAAAAGTTGCAAATGATAATTGGACAATTAAAACTTTTGATGGAAAAGATTCTGCTCATTTTGAGCATACAATTTTAGTAACAGATAACAAACCAGAAATATTAACTGTTTGTTGATGGCAAAACAAGGACCCATTAAAGTTGATGGAGTAATTACCGAAACTTTACCGAATGCTACTTTTAGAGTAAAGTTGGATAATGGACACGAAATATTAGCACATATTTCTGGTAAGATGAGAATGCATTATATTAAAATACTAGTAGGTGATAAAGTATCAGTTGAATTATCACCTTATGATTTAACTAAAGGTAGAATAACTTATAGGTATAAATAAAATGAAAGTTAGAGCATCAGTAAAGAAAATTTGTGATAAATGTAAAATCATCAAAAGAAAAGGTGTCGTTAGGGTAATTTGTCAAAATCCCAAACACAAACAAAGACAAGGTTAAATAAAAAAGGAGAATATCTTTGGCTCGAATAGCAGGTGTAGATTTACCAAAATCAAAAAAGATTTTGTATGGTCTCCAATACATTTATGGTATTGGAAGAACCACTTCAGCTGAAATATTGAAGAAAGCTAATATTAATCCTGATAAAAGAGTTTCTGAGTTAACAGAAGAGGAAGTCGCTCAAATTCGTTCTGTTATAACATCTGATTATAAAGTCGAAGGTGCTTTAAGATCAGAAGTTCAGCAAAATATCAAAAGATTGATGGATATTGGTGCATATAGAGGTTTGAGACACAGAAAAGGACTTCCTGTAAGAGGTCAGAGAACACGAACAAATTCCAGAACTCGAAAAGGTAAAAGAAAAACAGTAGCTGGAAAGAAAAAAGCTCCTGCTAAAAAATAATTAGTTAATTGGAGGATATAATTGGCTAAATCAACAAAAAAAGTTAAGAAACGTTCTCACGTCGATTCGAATGGAGTTGCTCATATTCAGGCAACTTTTAATAATGTTATAGTTACTATAACAGATATTTATGGTAACACAATATCTTGGTCTTCAGCAGGTAAAAATGGATTTAAAGGCTCAAGAAAAAATACACCTTTTGCCGCTCAAGTTTCTGCTGAAGCAGCTGCAAAGGAAGCCTATGACTTGGGCTTGAGAAAGGTAGAAGTTTATATCAAAGGACCGGGTGCTGGTAGGGAAGCCGCCATCAGAGCGCTTCATACTGCCGGTTTAGAAATAACGTCAATTAAAGATATTACACCCATTCCTCATAACGGGTGTAGACCACCAAAAAGAAGAAGAGTTTAATTTAACGGAGAGAATAAATGGCAAGATATACAGATTCAGTATGTAAACTATGTAGAAGAGAAAGACAAAAGCTTTTTCTCAAAGGTCAAAAATGTTATACCGAAAAATGTCCAATTGAAAAGAGAAATTATCCTCCGGGACAACACGGTGTTTCTCGAAGAAGTAAAATCTCTGAATATGGTATTCAATTAAGAGAAAAACAAAAAATTAAAAGAATATACGGAATACTTGAAACTCAATTTAGAAATTATTTTGAAAAAGCATTAAAACAAAAAGGTAAAACCGGTGAAAACTTGATTAAACTTTTAGAAAGAAGATTAGATAACGTTGTATATAGAATAGGTTTTGCTTCATCAAGAAAACAAGCCAGACAATTAATAAAACACGGTCATATTTTAGTAAATAACAAACCTGTTGACATACCATCTTATTTGCTCAAAGCTGGTGATTCTGTTCAAGTTAGGGAAAAAAGTAAAAAACTTGACTTGATTCATAACTCATTAAAAAGAGTTAAAGACAACACTTACAACTGGATAACAGTTGACAAAGCAAGCTTATCAGGAACTTTTGTTCAAGTTCCCGAGAGGGCAGACATACCTCTTGAAGCAAATGAGCAATTAGTTGTGGAATTATATTCCAAATAATTTTTTTTTCGAATAATTAAAAGGGAAATAAATGAGCGGATTTTCATTCAAGATGCCAGATGCAATAGTAATTGATGAATCTAGTTACTCAAATACTTTTGGAAAATTTATACTACAGCCTTTGGAGAGAGGTTATGGAGTAACTCTTGGTAACTCTCTTAGAAGAGTTTTACTATCATCTCTTCCCGGAGCCGCTATAACTTCTGTAAAATTTAGTGGTGTCTTACACGAATTTAGTACAATTGAAGGTGTTGTTGAAGATGTATCTGAAATTATCTTAAACCTCAAGCAAGTGCGAATGAAATTGTTGAGTAAAAAACCTGAAAAGATTAATCTTTCATTTCAAGGACCTCACGAATGGACTGCAGCTGATATTCAAAAATCAAGTAATGATATCGAGATTCTAAATCCAAATCTTCACATAGCTACTCTTAATAAAAATGCAAAATTTGATGTTGAGCTCAGGGTTGGTAGAGGTTATGGCTTTGTTCCTGCAACAGAAAACATTCAACCAGATCAAACAATTGGAGTTATTCCAATTGACTCAATTTTTACCCCAATAAGAAACGTGAAATATGAAGTAAATAATGTTAGAATTGGCGATAAGAATGATTATGAAAAGCTGACATTAGAAATTACTACTGATGGTTCAATTACTCCTGACGATGCACTAACTCAAGCTGCCAAAATTTTACGAGATCACATTCAATATTTTATTAATTTGGAAGTTGAACCAGAAGAAGAAAAACCAGCTCCAAAGAAAGACTCAGAAACAGAGAGAATTCGTAAATTACTTCTTACCAAAGTCGATGATCTTGAATTAAGCGTTAGAGCAAATAATTGCTTAAAGGCTGCAAACATCAAAACAATTGCTGATTTAGTCAGAAGAGATGAAGAGGAACTTTTGAGATTTAGAAACTTTGGAAGAAAATCTCTCGCAGAACTTGGAGAAATTATTGAAAATATGGGTCTTGAGTTTGGTATGGACGTAGATAAATACTTAAAAGAAAATAATGATAATTAAAAATTTTCGGTAGGTTAAAAAATGAGACATAGAGTAAAAGGTAGAAAACTTAAAAGAACTTCTTCGCATAGACTTGCATTATTACGTTCTTTAGCAACTTCATTACTTAAGCATAAAAGGATTAAAACAACTTTAGCCAAAGCAAAAGAAGCAAGATCATTTGTTGAAAGAATAATTACAAAGGCAAGAAGAGGAGATCTTCATTCTAAAAGATTAGTTATGAATGAAATTAAGGACAAAGAAGTTGTTAAAGAATTATTTTCAGAAATTGTAAATAAAATTGGCGATCGTCCAGGTGGATATACAAGAGTTGTAAAATTAGGAACCCGACTTGGAGATGCGGCTCAAATGGCAATTTTAGAACTAGTAGATTATAACGAAGTTGCCAATAAAAAAGCTGAAGAAAGAAAAGCACAAAAAGAACAGAAAGCTAAAGAAAAAGAAAAGACTCAAGAACAACAATCTGCTGAACAAACAACTGAATAAAACATATTTTAATAACTCAATAAATTAGAGTAACCAAGCAATTGGTTACTCTTTTTTGTTTTATGTTTAAAGAACAACACTTTGTCAAATCAGTTTATTCTTTAAATCAGTTACCTCAACATCGACTTCCAGAAATAGTACTCTGTGGGAGGTCTAATGTTGGAAAGTCATCTTTTATTAATTCATTATTTAACAGAAAAGATTTAGCAAAAACTAGTTCAACCCCTGGAAAAACAAGGTCAATAAACTATTATTTGATTGATAATTTATTCTATATCGTCGATTTGCCTGGATATGGTTATGCAAAAATTAGTATTGAAGAAAGAAAAAAATGGGGAACAGTTATCAATGAATTTTTTACTAAATCAGGTCATATATTTTTAGCTTTTCACTTGATTGATTGCAGACATAATCCCACAGAATTAGATATTCAGATGAATCAACTATTAAAACAAAAGAATATACCCTATATTTTTGTTTTGAATAAAGTTGATAAAATTAAACAATCAGAGAGAAAAAAATATTTCAATCAATTCAAGGAATTTTTCCCTGAAGCAATATTAGATCAAAACACAATATTTTATTCGGCAATATCCAAAGTCGGAAAAAAGGAGATAACTTCACTTCTATATCAATCTTTTTACAAAAAATCTAATTGAAATTATTATCTTTGAAAAAACTTGTTTTAATTTTTTTCTTAAGCAAATCAATTGTTATGATTAGTAAGAGACTGAAAAAAAGATTATTAACTTTCATTTTTGTCCCAATTTTAATAGCTCTGGCGTTTATTATCGATGATATGATAGTCAAAATTGGTTTGCTTATTCTCCTTTCTATTTATATCGGTTTTATTATTTTTCTGAGAGATTCCGTTAGAATGGATGGTAAATTAGATTATGATGAAACTGAGGAAGCAAATTTACCTGAAGAATTATTAATTTCCGAAAAGGAAGATGGCTTCAAAATAATAAGTAAAACTACAAAGGTTGAAACATCAACTTATGGAAATATATTCAATACTCACACTTCAGAAAAATTAATTCCACCAGATCTTAAAGAAAAATATGACCAAATTGCCAATGAACCTTTGCTACCAGATTTAGATAGTAAAGAAATGTTTAGCTTTGCTCTTGAAAAAATTCTTTACGCTATAAGTGAAACTATATTGTGTTATTCTGTTTTATTTTTTTGGTATGATAAGAAAGCCAATTCTATTAATCTACATAAATATGTTTCTCAAAGTCAAGATATAATAATAAGAAAATTTAATGTTGATAATGATATATTGAGTAAGATAATTCATACCACTGAACCACAATTATTAAACAACATTCCTTCAAATTCAGAATTAGACAACATAATATATTATGAAAAACCACAAGGAATTAAAAGTTTTGTCGGAGTCCCGCTATTCTTTGATGGAAATTTAGTCGGTATAATAGCTTTAGATTCTAAAGGTCCAGACTCATTTGGTATAGAAACTATTTTTACTTTAGGAAGATTTATAAGAGTAATCGCTTTGATGATCCAGATTTTTGATGAAAAGCATCGCGATCAACAATCACAAAAAAGACTTAATGCAATTTTAAATTTTCTTAATCTTGATTTTACTGCCTCTTATGAAGATTTATTAAATTCTATCCCTGAATCAGTAAGGGACTTTTTCGATTGGGATTTATTTACAATTGTATTTTATAATAAAGTTGAGAATAAATATAAAATCATCAAGATCTCAAACAACACAAAGTTGAAATATATTGAAGAGGGAGCTGATATAGATTTAGAAAATTCAATTGTAGGAAAATCACTTTTGAAAATGAATCCAATCAATGTTGGTAATATTGATTCAGTTAATTTTAATCGTTACAATAAAACAGAAGATATTAAAGGCTTCGCATCTTTTTTAGTTGTTCCAATTGAGATGAAAGGAAAATCTATAGGTGCATTCTGTTTTGAGAGTCTTAAAAGCAATCATTTTACAAATTCGGATATAAAGTTTATTAAAAGTGCTAGTAAATTTTTAGGATACATTGTTGAAAACTTGTATTCAAGAAAAGTTTTAGAAAATCTTGTAACAATTGATTTTGAAACTTTAGTTTTAAATGGAGAAGCTTTCAAACAAAGATTAAAAGAAGAGCTTTTCAAAGCTAAATCCGCAAAAATTCCAGGAGTTTTAGCACTTATTAAAATTGATGACTTTATTGAACAAAGCAATCTATTTGAACAAGAGCCTTTTCAAATTGTATTAAAAGAAATTTTATTAATTATAAAAAGAGAACTCAATCCGCATACATTATTCGGCAGATTAAGTAACAGAGTATTTGGAGCTTACTTTTTTAATGCTGATCAAAAAAATGTATTCGTTTGGGCAGAAAAACTTAGAACTAATATAGCAAGACATACAATAACTATCGGAACAACTCAAAATAGTTACACCGTCTCAATTGGGCTTTATACAACCCTTGATAAAACTGACGTTGATGAAGTATTACAAGAGGCAGAAATAACTTTAATGAAGGCTGTTAATGACGGTGGTAATAGAGTTACTCAATATTCAAATCTTTTATAGCTGATGAATAATTTTGTTTTAATAGTATTAGACGGAGTTGGGGTTGGTGAGTTACCTGATGCAAAAAATTATGGCGATGAGGGTAGTAATACTCTGAAAAATATTAGCAAGCATTTAGGTAAATTGTACTTACCCAACTTTCAAAGACTTGGATTAGGAAATATAACTGATATCCAAGGAGTTGCAAAAAACCCTGTTCCTCTTGCCTCTTTTGGAAAATTAGCAGAAGTTTCAAAAGGTAAAGATAGTACAACGGGACATTGGGAATTGGCTGGAATCAAAGTTGACAAAGACTTCGATTATTTTCCTAATGGCTTTCCTGATGAAATTATTAAAGTCTTCAAAGAATTAACTAATTGTGAAGGAATATTAGGTAATAAAGCTGCATCAGGTACGGAAATAATAAAAGAGTTGGGAGACGAACATTGTAGAACTGGTTATCCAATTATTTATACCTCAGCTGATTCTGTATTTCAAATAGCCGCACACGAAGAAATATTTGGATTAGAACGATTATACAAAGTCTGTGAAATCACAAGAAATGAAGTCTTAAAAAATCCCTGGAATGTTGCAAGAGTTATTGCTCGTCCATTTATTGGTTCTAATGGCAATTACACGAGAACAACTAATAGAAAAGACTTTTCAATCGATCCACCTTCTGAAACAGTGATTGATTTATTAAAAAGAAATGGTGTAAATACTATTGCAATTGGAAAAGTAGCAGATTTGTTTAACAATAGAGGATTTAATGTTATTGAACATACAAAGTCTAATGCCGAAGGAATTAAAGCCATTTTTGAATATCTTCAAATTGTCTCTTCAAGCTTTATCTTTGCTAATTTAGTTGACTTCGATGTTTATTATGGACATAGAAATGATGTTAAAGGATTTTACAAAGCTCTTCAAGAATTTGATGAGAATATACCCTATCTATTAAATCTTCTTGATACTGATGATAGATTAATCATCACTGCTGATCACGGTAATGATCCAACTACTCCAAGCACTGATCATAGCAGAGAATACGCTCCATTACTTTACTACGGGAAAAATAAAAGAAGTTATAGTCTCGGTATTCGCAGAACATTCTCTGACGTAGCAAAAACAGTTGCAGAATATTATAAATTGAAATCTAATTTCCCTGGAATGAGTTTCTTAAACCAATAATTTAAATTCAAATGAAAAAAGAGAAAAAAGAAATTATATTAAAATTGGAGAAAGGAGCAAACTATCATTTAATTAATGAAGATATATTTTTCAAGAATTATAGTTCTGATGAGATAAATTTATTACTGAAAATTTCAGATGTTCAAAAAATAGATCTTCTGCAACTGAAAGATTTAATTGATTGTGAAGGAATACTTAGAGATTCACCAATAAAAATAAAGCTTTAATTGTATGAACAGTGAAATTCAATTTTTGCTTGATACTGATGTTATAGTTGAGTACCTAAATTACAAAGGTGATAAACTTAGTAGTAGCCTAATCAAAATTCTTTCTCAAGGTAAATGTTTTACTACTGTTTTAAATGCAAGTGAATTATATTTTTTTGCAAAAGATAAATTACAACTTGAAGCTGTAGAAAAATTTTTGTTTTCAATTAACGTATTGGGAATTCATTCGAGATACTCTTTAAAGATAAGTGAATATTCAAAACATTTTAATAATCTTAGAGATTGTCTAATTTATGTAGTAGCTTATTTAAATAAATTAAGTATTGTAACAAAAAGAAATAATGTTTTTCCAGAGGGAGATGTTAATATAATTGTAATATAATTTTTAGTCTTATGAAACTCATAAAACAAATAACAAATAGAGAAGATGCATCTTTAGATAAATATCTTAATGATATTTCAAAAGAACCTCTATTAACTCCTGAGGAAGAAGTTGAATTAGCAAAAAAGGCTCAAACTGGCGATATAAAAGCGAAAGAAAGATTGATACTTTCAAATTTGAGATTTGTTGTTAGTGTAGCAAAGCAATATCAGAATCAAGGTCTTTCATTAAATGATTTGATCAATGAGGGAAATCTGGGTTTAATAAAAGCTGTAAAAAGATACGATGTTACCAAAGGATTTAAATTTATTTCCTATGCTGTTTGGTGGATCAGGCAATCAATTCTTCAAGCTCTTGCTGAAAATTCAAGAATCATAAGATTACCATCAAATAAATTAGTGACGATAAATAAAATTAAGACGGCTATTTCAAACCTTGAGCAAGAATTTGAAAGAGAACCAACTCCCGAGGAATTAGCAAGTGTTTTAGAATTAAATATAGATGAAATTAAAGAAACATTTCGATTCAATCAGAGAAAAATCTCTATTGATGAACCAATAAACAATGATGATGGTTCTTTTAGTGATTTATTGAGTAATCAAGATTCACCATCACCTGATGATAACTTGATGAATGAATCTTTGAAAAAAGAAATTTCATCTGCAATCAAAACTCTTAGTTTAAGAGAGCAAGAGGTAATAAAACTTTGTTACGGAATAGATTGTGATCAACCTCATACCTTAGAAGAAATCGGACTTAAATTTAATCTCACTAGAGAAAGAGTAAGACAAATAAAAGAAAAAGCATTAAGAAAACTCAGACGTTCCAAAATAAGTTCTAAACTTAAAAAGTATTTAGGATAGAATGATAAAAATTTTTCTTACGTTCTTTTCATTTTCTATATTAATAATCACAGGATGCACATCAATTAAATCTGTTGAAAGATATAACAAAAATAAAATTGAAACTCATTCATCAGAATCATTAAGGTTTACTTCAAATAATGATACAATAAACACAGAAGATTATTACGATATAACTGAAGAACAAGATTCAAGTGAAATACCTGACGAAGTTTATTCAAATAATATTAAAATTGATGAGTTACTGAAAAATAAAAGTATTTTTGAAAGCAATTCAGAGGTTATAACTGAAAAAGAAATTTTTTTAATGGAGATTGTGAAATACATTAATAACACTCCATATAAATTTGGTGGTACTTCAATTGACGGTACTGATTGTAGTAGTTTTACTCAATCTGTTTATCGAAATGCTTTTAATATTAATTTGAATCGCTCTGCACGTGATCAATATAAACAAGGGATGATAGTTAATGATATTGATAGTTTAAAGTTTGGAGATTTGGTTTTTTTCAATACAAGGAGAAGAGTTAGACCAGGTCACGTGGGAATCTATCTTTGGGATAATTACTTCGTTCACGCGAGCACTAAATATGGAGTTACAGTTAGTTCTCTGAATGAAGATTATTACTCTAAAAGATATATGGGTGCACGTAGAATTAAAATTGAAGGTTTTCAAGAATAGTTTTTCAACTCTAAATAAAATTCACTTCACTAAAAAATTTTTTCAATTCTAATTAAAAATTATATCTAAACTTTTCTTATGACCATCCGATAATCAAATTGAAAACAATGTTCTTTTAATATTTGTGACTAAAGTTATAAAGCTAAAACAAGCTATAAACTTTAGTTGATATTATCCGATAATAAGATAGAAAATTAAAAAGTTCTTAAATCAAATTAACTTTAAGCATGGATGCTTAAAAATCAATTAACAATAATTACAAGGAGGTAGTTATGCCATTTCAAATCAACACAAATCTCGATGCACTCAGTGCATACAATGCATTAGCAAAAGTTAATGCACAAACCACAAAATCTCAGCTTCGCTTAGCTACAATGAAAAGAATAAACAGCGTTGCTGATGACACTTCAGGTTTCAGAGTTGGTAAAGAACTTGAAGGTGAAAACTTAAGATATCAAGCTCAACTCGGTAATATTGCTTCTGCAAAGAACTGGTTATCAACCGCTGAATCAGCTCTTATTCAGGTGCTAGATAAGTTGAATCAAGTAGAAGCTAAACAACAAGATGCTTTAGATCCATTGAAGAATCAAAACTCTTTAGCAAATGATGTAGTTGTTTTAGCAGACGAAATAAATAACATCTTATCAAATACCACTATTAATGGTGTTAACGTTTTAGCATCAGCTAACCAAAACTTTGGCGCTGGAACCACACTAACAGTAAACATCGGCGCTCAGATTGGTTCATTTGCTTCCACAATTTCAGCATTACAAAATACATCAACTAACTTAACTGCAAGTATAACATCTCTAAGAGATAATATTAAAAATGCTTTGGGTTACATTGGTAACAGAATGCAAACATTTGAATCAAGAGAGGAATTTATAACTGCAGCAAGAACAAATAACACAGCTACAATTTCAAGATTCTTTGATGCTGATATGGCAATGGAGCAATTAAATGTAACAAAAGGACAGATAGGAATTCAAATAGGAACTGCAATGTTGGCACAGTTGAACGTAGCTCCACAAAGTCTGTTATCGTTATTTAGATAATTTGTAAATATTACTCAGTCTGGTCTTATATTCAGACCAGACTTTATACTTAGGTGATTTTGCTCTTTCTCTTAATTAACAACAAGCAGGGATGCTTGTAATATTAAACAACAAAAAAACAGGGAGGTAGTTATGCCATTCCAAATCAACACAAACCTTGATGCATTAAGTGCTTACAATGCACTTGCAAAGGTTAACGCTCAAACAACCAAAGCTCAGCTACGTCTTGCTACAATGAAAAGAATCAATAGCGTAGCTGATGACACATCCGGTTTTAGAGTTGGTAAAGAACTCGAAGCCGAGAACTTGAGATATCAGGCTCAACTTGGTAACATTGCTTCTGCAAAAAACTGGTTGTCCACTGGCGAGTCTGCATTAATGCAAGTCCTTGATAAACTCAATCAAATCGAGGCCAAACAGCAAGATGCTCTCGATCCATTGAAGAACCAAGCTGCTTTAGCTAATGATGTCGTAGTTTTAGCAGATGAAATTAACAACATCTTGTCTAACACTACCATCAATGGTGTTAACGTTTTAGCATCAGCTAACCAAAACTTCGGTGCTGGAACCACATTAACAGTTAATATTGGTGCTCAAATTGGTTCATATTCTTCTGTTATCACAAACTTGCAAAACACCTCAAGCAACTTGACTGTTAACATCAATACTTTCAGGGACAATATTAAGACAGCATTAGGATACATCGGTAACAGAATGCAGACTTTTGAATCAAGAGAAGAATTCATCACAGCAGCTAGAACAAACAACACTGCAACAATTTCACGATTCTTCGATGCTGATATGGCAATGGAGCAGTTGAATGTTACCAAAGGACAAATTGGTGGCCAAATTGGAACAGCTATGTTGGCACAATTAAATGTTGCTCCTCAGAGTCTGTTAGCTTTATTCAGATAATCGGTTAGTGAGTCAATCAATCCCCCTGTCCTCTGGCAGGGGGACTTAATAAAAATAGAGGTTAAATTATGAATAATCTATCAACATATAAGTCAGCAAAAGCAAATTCTTACTTAATGAATGAAATTATGAATGCCTCTCCAGAAAAGTTATTACTCAAAGTTTATGATTATGCAATTGTGAATGCTGAAAAGAAAGATATGATTAAAACCAATGAGGCAATTCAAGTTCTAATAAATGCATTGAGATATGACAATGAAGAAATGTCAAATATTTCTATGAGGTTGTTTAGATTATATCAGTTCTGTCAAGATCAGATGAGAAAAAATAACAACGAAATTGTCAAAAAGATTTTAACAGAACTAAGAGAGACTTGGATTAACGCATTTAACCAAAATAGAAATTAAAATGGCAATAGATGCTCTAACGACATCAGGAATAAATTCTCTGGTTAATTCTTACGTTCAATCTGAGAACGCAAAAAGAGTTGCGCCCTTAAAAGCTAGGCAGACAAGATTTAACAATTTATCATCTGCATATAGTAGAATTTTAAATCAAATTGATACTTTGAAAAGTTCTTTATCAGCCCTAAAAAATCAATCTAACAACTCCGTTTTTCAATCAAAAAGTGCTAAATCTTCAAATGAAAGTCGAATAGTTGCTTCCGCATCTTCAAATGCAAATACTGGAGTTTATAATTTAAGAGTTGATCAATTAGCAAAAAATGATAGTGTTTTGTCTGTTGATAAAAATTCAAGTGATTATTCTTCAATTACCAATCCAGGAGAATATGAATTTAAAATTTTAACAGGTGATGGAAGCGGTGGATATTTTAGAAGTTCTGTAAAAGTTGTATTATCTAATTCTGACTTTTCAGGTGGAAATATTACTTTTTCAAATCTTGCAAATAAAATAAGTCAAACAGTTAATAACGATTTAGCAACTATAAATTCTAATTATGTAAGTGGAACATTTTCAGGTAGTGGTTCATTTAAATTTTTGTTTGGTTCAAATGAATATACAATAAATTATTCATCTGCAGATTATGAACAAGTTATTGATAGTATAGTTCAGCAATTAAATGAAATAACTGGTATCTCAGCAGAGAAAGTTGTATCAAATGGTACTTTCTCATTAAAAGTTACCTCAAATGTTGTTTCTAATTTTATTCAGTTCAAAGATGATACGGGTTCTCTTTTATCAAACTTAGGAATATCCAATTCAAAAGAGATTGCAGCTTCTCAATTAATCAATTTCTCTGTTTTCTCTCCAGTATCTGGTAAAACTCAAATTTCTATTTCTTCAAAGAAGACTGGTTATGAATTCAGATTTTCAGAAATTTCAGATATAACAACAAATGGAGTGCTAAACGAATTTGGTTTGAATCTAGGTACTTCGAGACCGAATTTTGTTCAAGTTGATAATGGTGAAGACACTGCTGGCTTCCTATATTCAACAAATCAACTTAATGCTAAGGTAAAATTTAACGGTATAGATGTTCAACGAAATTCTAATGAGATTAATGACTTAATAACTGGAGTTAATCTCAAATTACTATCGACCTCACCTTCAAATGAATCTGATGTAGTTTTAACAATAACAAGTAATACCAATGAAATAAAATCAAGAATAGAAAACTTCATTACAAAGTTTAATGAATTATATAATTACTTACGTGAAAACTCAGCATCAACAAAAGATAGAAGGGGTTTGTTACTTGGCGATTCGAACGCAAGTTCTCTACTTAATCTACTTAACAACTTTGCTGTAAATTCACTTCAAGGTTTTTCGAGTTCTGTAGTAAATTCTCTTTCAAAATTGGGAATAACATTTAATGTAAACAGTGGATTAAGCATCGCAAACGAATCTCAATTGATTAGTTCTATTGAAAATAAGATTGTTGAAGTTGAAAACTTTTTCTCATCAACAAATGGTTTTGCAAATCAATTATTCAATGCAATTGATTCTTACTCAGGTCCAAATGGATATTTGAAAAAAGCACAAAATCAACTTAATTCCAATATCACCGCACTAAATGATTCAATAAAAAATTCAGAGCTAAGAATTTCAAAATCAGCAGAGAGACTGCGCTTACAATATCAACGATTGCAATCACAATTTGCTCAACTTATTTCAAATCAAAGTATTTTTACAGGAAATATTTTTAATCAGCAATTATGAAACTACTGGATAAGCTTACGTGGATTTTAAATTCATTGAAAGGTCTCGATGAGGACAATTTTGAAACCAATTTTCCTCTGATAGTTAATTCAATGATTGCTTCGAGAGATGAAATTTCTAATTTAGAGAAAGCTGGATTTTTTATTAAAAATCCTGAACAGCAAAAAAAAGTTGAAGAAATCACTAAACTTATTTCTGAGGAATACGATAATAGGATAAACTTTTGGAAAAAAAAGCTGAGTGAAATCTCAGAAATGCTTATTTCATCAAGAAATGAGCAAAAAATATTAAGTTATAAGAGGTGATATTATGGAAATTAGAGGTATAATAAACAAAGTAGCTCTGCCTGATGATAAGAGTCAAAATAAATTATCATCAAAAAAAGAGACTCAGAGGGGTGATGTGGTTGAAATTTCCAAAGAAGCAAAAGACTTAATTCAAAAGGTAAAAGAACAGCAGATCCAACAGATAAGAGAGCGAATTCAGAATAATTATTACAATTCAGATGAAGTTATTTACAAAGTCGCTGAAAAAATATTAAGAGAAATTCGATCATAACATAGATATTTTTCACCACTCTTTATTGTTCTCAGCTTATTCAGATTAACTTCTGTTATACTGTTCTGCAGATCTTTTAGAAATGAATATATTGTTTTGAGGGCGATATGTTTAATAAAATTGTCAATAAGATTTCATTTCCGATAATTTTTTTACTAATTGTTTCTGTTTTTATAAGCATAACTATAATATTATTTGATATAAAAGAAAAATTCAAAACGAATGTTGAAAGCGAAATTAATGAAAAGCTTAATGAAATAGAATCAAAATTGAACATCATTGATGAATATGTTCTAAGTCAGGTTGAAGTAGGGATGAAATATTTAAAGAGTAAATCTTTTGAAAAAGGGGCTCCAAATATTAGTGGTAATGTTGACTTAAAAGGTAAATTAATTCCTAATTTAAGATTTGGACGAGATAATATTACTATGAATTTTGAAATAGTTGATAAAGTCAAAGAAATGGTCGGCGGAACCGCAACAATATTTGTTAAATCTGGAAACGAATATGTTAGAATTGCCACGAATGTTTTGAAATCTGATGGGTCGAGAGCCGTTGGAACTATACTTGACCCCAAAGGTAAGGTCATTAAAAATATAAGAGAAGCAAAATCATTTTATGGTTTTGTAACTATACTTGAAAAGCCCTACATAACCGGTTATGAACCAATATTTGATGATAAAAATAATGTTATTGGTATTTTTTATGTAGGATATCCTTTGTCAACTTTAGTTACAGTGGGTGAAGAAATCACAAAATCAAGATTATTAAATCGTGGATTTATTGCTCTTAAGGATGAGAAGGACAGTATTGTTTATTTCTCTAATAATTATAGCAAGGATGAAGTAAAAAACTTTTTACAAAGAAAAGATTTTAACACAAGTTTCGTTTATAAAGAAATAATATTCGATAAATGGAGTTATAAATTAATTGCAGGGGTCCCAGTATCAGAGATAAATGAACTTACTTTTTCATCTGTAAAAAATTCTATATCGATAATAGTATTAATTTTCTCACTGTTTACATTATTTATTTTAATATTTCTTCAGAAATTTTTTGTAAATCCTATCAAGTTGATTAATAAAAATGCAAAACAATATATAGATGGAAATAAAAGCGTAAAGATTGGAATAAATAGAAATGATGAAATAGGACAACTCAGTAAAACAATCGATACGATGATAGAAACAATTGAAAATAATTTTATTGAATTACAAGGTAAACAAACATTAGCTTTAGAAAATGCTGCTCAAAGCCAAAAGCTCAAATCATTATTTGAGGAAAAAAATAAAATCCTTGAACAAAATTTTTCAATACTCTTAGAAGGAATGGATGAATTATCAAAAGGTAATTTAGAGATAGTATTAACTTCAAATAGTGAAGATGAATCGTTAAAAAAATTATTTAATGGCTTTAATTCTACTTTATTAAAAATAAAAGAACTTGTATTAGATATTATTTCACTAGTTGATAAGACTTCTGAATCATCAACGTTGATATCATCAAACATCGAAAGAATATCTTCAGGTTCTAAAAAAGTTAGCTTTCAAGCAGAAGAAGTTGCGAATGAAATTGAAAAAATTAGTTCTACAATAATTCATACAACAAAAAACATAAATAAAACAGCAGAAAATTCCAGGGCAGCTGTAGAAACTGCTATTTCTGGTGGTAAAGTTGTGACTGATACTATCAATGGAATTCAAAAAATAGCTGATGTTGTATTATTGGCATCAGAAAATATCAAAGAACTCGGTGAAAACAGTAAACAAATAGGTGAGATAATTCAGGTAATAAATGAAATTGCTGAGCAAACTAATTTACTAGCGCTTAATGCAGCTATTGAAGCAGCCCGTGCAGGTGAGCAAGGAAAGGGCTTCGCTGTAGTTGCAGATGAAGTTAGAAAACTTGCAGAACGAACTACTAAAGCTACAAAAGAGATTTCCTCAATGATTAAAAAAATACAAACAGATACTGAAAAAACAGTCTTATCCGTAAAGGCTGGCAATAAAGAAGTTGAAGAAGGTAAAAGGCTTGCTGAGAAAGCAAAAGATTCTCTTAAAAATATAATTAATAAAGTTAATGAAGTTGTAACTTTAGCAGATAACGTAGCTCAGGCAAGTGAAGATCAAATCTCCACTATCAAAAAAATAACTAATTATATAAACGAAATGAAAAAAGTATCCATTGACTCTACAGAAGAAATTATAAAAATTGCAGATACTATCACTAATCTAAATAACTTGACTAAAAAATTACGTAATACTGTTAAAGTATTTAGAGTAAATTTCGATAATAAAAGTGTAAATAAAATAGCATTATAGAATTATTTGGAGTATAAATGAAGCAGGAAAAAAAGCAAATGGATTCTGATGAAATACTACAATTAGTCTCCTTTAATATCGGCAATGAAGAATTTGGTATTGATATATTGAAAGTTGAAGAAATAATAAGGTTAATCTCAATTACAAAAATTCCAAATGCTCCAGATTTCATTGAAGGTGTAATAAATCTTAGAGGTAAGGTAATTCCTGTAATAGATTTAAGAACAAGATTAAAAAGAGAAAAAAAACAACACGATAATAATACGAGAGTTATAGTTGTTGAAGTTAATGGTAGAACAGTAGGTTTTATAGTTGATTCAGTTAGAGAAGTTTTAAGAGTCCCCAAAAGTATCACAGAGCCCCCACCATCAATTGTTGCGGGAGTCGATTCTGAATATATTACTGCAATAGGAAAGTTAGAGGATAGGTTATTGATCTTGTTAGATCTTGAAAAAGTTTTATCTCACAAACAGAAAGAAGAACTTGCAGAGATTGATACTTCCAACTAATATCTGAGGAGCAACATTCACAAAGCCATGGAGGGCAGAGTGAGTGTTGCTTTTTCCTAAAAATTGTGATGGACTACAAATCTGATTTCGTTTTCATTAAATGAATTGCGAAGTAGTAATAAATTATACGTTGTTTCCTCTAGACTGATTTTTTTATTGTATCTTGAGGTCAATCTTAAAGCATTGATGGCACTGACAAGCCTATTGAGAATTAAACCTCCAACTACAAATCTTATATTGTTAAAAGTCTCTTCACTTGATGTCCACATACTTCGATAAGTTCTTCTTTGTTCGACAGAATTCCATTTCCAATAATATTTATTATAATCCAACATTGCTTTGTAGTTACGTTCTAAAGCTTTTTCGTTATTATAATCGTCAATACTTGAATATGCACTGATTGTTGCAAAAAAATCTTTGTCTTTACCATTTGGATCTATACCAGCATAAACTTTTGCATAAGATTTATATCTATCAGCTTGCCAATTTCCATAAATATTCATACCGAATAATGATCCCCACAAAATTCCATCAGCAACTGTAAAATAAATTCCACTATTAAATCCCTCAGCATATAACTCACCCATACCTGGCAATAAAAGCGAATAAATTATAGCGATTCCGGCACTTTTCTTTTTGTTAGATGTTATGTCATTATTTGTAAAACTAATTGAGATTTTTTCGTCTTCAATTTTTTTAAAGTTATTTTTCAATTCAATAAGAGAATAACTTTCAACTTGTGAGAAAGATGAAAAGCTGATTAATAATATTATGATGCTAATGAAGTTGATTTTTAATTTCATAAAGTTTTTATTTTAATATTAAATTAACTTTTGTTTTATGACAAACTAATTATTTGTGCCTAAAATTTTTCCATAAGCCAATTCGTTTTCAATATGGGTAATCTTAAAATTGGTTAATTTATTAACATATTCAGAATCGAACTTTGTAGCTACACGAATGTAATTTGATGTGAATCCTTTCATAATACCATCAGAATTTTCGCTTTCAAATAAAACTGTATTATGTGAATTAATCATTGATGTATAAAATTGTAATTTCTTTTTTTCACTTAAGTTTCTTAGAGTATTATTCCTATTTCTTCTTACATTAATAGGAACTTTATTATTTATTGATATTGCTTTTGTATTAGGTCTTTCAGAATAAGTAAATACGTGTAAGTAAGTAAAAGGTAATTTATAAAGAAAATCATAAGTTTCTTCAAAGAGTTTGTCTGACTCTGATGGAAATCCAACTATAACATCAATGCCAATTCCAGCATTTGGAATAGATCTTTTTATTTTAGTAATAACTTCTTCATAATCTTCAACAGTATATCTTCTTTGCATTAATCTCAATATTTCGTTGCTTCCGCTTTGCAATGGAATATGAAAGTGTTTGCACAGTTTCTCTGATTCTGCAACAATATGAATTATTTCATCTGAAACTAAATTAGGTTCAATTGATGAGATTCTTATTCTGAATTCTCCATCAATTTTAATCAACTTTTCTAAAATATCAATAAGATGATTTCCAGAGGAATCTCTATAATCTCCGACATTTACTCCTGTAAGAATGATCTCTTTGAATCCATCTTCAATTATTTTTTGAAATTCTTTTATCAATTCACTGCTTTCCATACTTCTGCTTTTGCCACGCGCAAGTGGAATTGTGCAGAAAGAACACTTATAATCACAACCATCTTGAATCTTAAAAAACGCCCTCGTTCTATTGACGGATTCACTACTTATAGCCTTTCCAAAACCATTTAGATTTTCGGTAGGTGAAACAAATACACAGGAAAGATCAGTTTTTTTGAAATCATTTATTAGTTGAAAGATATTGAATTTCTCATTGCTTCCAAGAACAGCATTTACACCTTGAATATTTAAAATCTGCTCTGGTCTTAGTTGTGCATAACAACCAGTAACAATAATATAGGCATCTGGGTTGAGCCTAAGTGCACGCCTTACAACTTGCCTACATTCTTTTTCAGCATTTTCTGTTACGGTGCAAGTATTAAACACGTAAACATCAGCCTTGTCGTTAAAATCAACGACAGAAAATCCTTGTTTGACAAACTGATTTGCTATTTCAGATGTTTCAGAGAAATTTAGTTTGCAGCCTAATGTATGTAAAGCTACTGTTTTATTCATACTAATACAAAACAAAAGAGGCTGTAACATAGTTTAATGTTCAGCCTCTGTAATATTTAGAAAAGCGGACTATTTGTTTTCGGGTTTAGTTTCTTCTGTCTGGGATTCATCAAATATTGCGAAATCTGAGGTATCAACCTGACCAGTTTCTGAATTCCTGATGTTTTCAACGGTTTCTTTATCGAGTTTGAAGGTTTCGATATAGTTTTGGATTTCTTCATCGGACTTTTCTTTTAACGCTGCCAAAGCACTTAACACAATCTTTTTCGCATCTTTATCAAATTCAATTACCTTCAAAGGCAATTCAGAATCAATTGGAAAATGTGGTGCAAGATTCTTTATTTTTCTAGTTGTCAATTGGGATGTAGGAACAAAACCATCAACTTTATCAGGTAATTCTGCAATTAAACCTTTTTCGATAATTCTAACAACTCGCCCAGTGGTTACCTTTCCAACAGAATAAATTTTTTCAAAGTTAGGCCAAGGATTTTCAGTTATTTGCTTATGTCCTAAGGATATTTTTCTTTGTTCAACATCAACATTCAAAACGATAACTTCGATTTTTTCATTTTTCTTTACAACCTCACCGGGGTGTCTTATTTTTTTAGTCCAAGACAAATCTGAAATGTGGATTAATCCATCAACACCGGGCTCGAGTTCAACAAAGACACCAAAGTTTGTCAGATTTCTTGCAATACCAATGTGTCTTGAGTTAACGGGATATTTTTGTAGAAGTGTTTGCCAAGGATCTGGCTCTAATTGTTTGATACCTAAAGAGATTTTCTTTTCTTCTTTATCTAGACTTAATATGACAGCCTCAACAATTTGACCCATTGACACAACTTGACTTGGGTGCTTAATGTGTTGTGTCCAACTCATTTCAGAATTATGGATAAGTCCCTCTATACCTTTTTCAATTTCAATAAAAGCACCGTATTCAGTTAATGAAACTACCTTACCAGAGACTTTATCACCAACTTTGTATTTTTGATCTATATTTTCCCAAGGATGAGGTAAGAGTTTTTTCAATGATAGAGAAATTCTTTTCTTTTCTTCATCGAATTCTGTAACAACAACTTTAATTACTTCATCAAGTTTGACAACTTCATTCGGATGATTAATTCTACCCCAACTTAAATCTGTGATATGGATAAGACCATCAACACCGCCGAGGTCAACAAACACACCGAAATCAGTGATTGCTTTAACAGTACCTTCTAATATTTGGCCTTTTTCTAATCCTTTGAGAATTGCTTCTCTCTGATCAGCCATTTCTTCTTCAATTAAAACTTTATGAGAAACAACTACATTTTCGTTAGGTTCATTAACTTTAACAACTTTGAAGTCCATCTCTAAGCCTACTAAAGCATCGAAGTCTCTAATAGGTTTAACGTCAATTTGAGAACCTGGTAGAAATGCTTCCATACCCATTAAGTCAACGACCATACCACCTTTAATTCTTTTGATAATTTTTCCTCGAAGAACTTCACCATTTTTATATGCATTAAGAACTTTTTCCCAAACTTTTAAGAAATCTGCTCTTTGTTTGCTAAGAAGAAGATTTCCATCACTATCTTCAACACTTTGTAATACGACTTCCACAGTTTGACCGACCTTGAGTTCTGCATCAGGTGGGAATTCTGAGATTGGTATAGCACCTTCAGACTTGAATCCAATATCAACGATAACATTATCATTTTGGATTCTTACGATTTTGCCTTTTACCAGTTCACCTTCTTTAACGTCTCTGAATGATTCAGAGTAGAGTTTTGCAAGAGTTGCGTACTCTTCATTTGAGTAATCATCTTTTTGATACTTAACTTTTGCTTTCTCAATTTCATCGGGAGTCATAGAGTTAAAAGTCGTTTCATTTTTTATGGACATTAATCCTCCTATAATTTTTACTGTTTTTTATAACCAAGCCGGGAAATTATAAAAAACAGTGATTAGTTAAACATAATTAACTGCCGGCTTTATTATTAATTCTTTTTGATAAAACTTCGTTTACTTTTTCTAGAATTGCATTAACTTGTTGATCAATTGTTAAATACGAAGTATCAATTTCAATAGCATCATCGCTTTTCTTCAATGGGCTGACTTCACGACTCGAGTCAATCCGATCTCTTTCTTTTATGTTTTCAACAACTTTTTCGAAATCAATATCAATACCTTTGGAATGATATTCTTTTACTCTCCTTTTTGCTCTTTCATCGATTGTTGCTGTCAAGAAAATTTTCACATCGGCATTGGGGAAAACGACAGTTGTAATATCCCGACCTTCCATAACGACTCCGCCATTTTTCCCCATCAATCTCTGCTTTTCAACTAAGATTTTTCTAACCTCTTCAATTTTACTTATAGGACTAACATTATTGCTAACTTCAAGGGAACGTATATCCTCACTTACATCAACACCATCAACAAAAACAGATATTTGTCCATTTTCAAATTTTAATTCAATATCGAGATTCCTTGCAAGTTTTATTATTTCTTCTTGATTATTTACTATGTTATTTCTCAAAGCCATTAAAGTTATTGCTCTGTACATTGCACCAGTGTCAATGTATAAGTATCCAAGTTTCTCAGCTAAAAGTTTTGCAGTAGTACTTTTACCAGAGCTTGCAGGTCCGTCAATTGCAATTATTAGTTTATCCATCTTAGTTTACAAATATAGGTAATTTATTACTCAGAGGAAAATTTTTTGACGAAGTAGAAATCCGCCTTTTTTGAATATTTCAAGAAATTTTTTGAAATAAAAAGTTTTAGCGAAATGCTGTGACAAAATTGAAGTTTATTTCATCAATACAATTTTTCGCGCAATAATATTATTTGAATTTTCTAACTTGATTATATATACTCCACTTGGTAGGTCGTTTCCATTGAATTTGATTTTATATTTTCCAGCTTCAACAAAATCGTTCATCAAGATTCTTATTTCTTCACCTAATAAATTGTATAATGATAATTTTATCTTGTCTTTTTTATCAACTTTAAATTCTATAAAGCCTTCTATGTTAAATGGATTTGGATAAAAATTTAGTTCAAAATCATTTGATGAATTGTTAATTTGAACTTGAATTGAATCACTGAATTCAAAACTTCCATTGAGATTTATTTGCTTTAATCTATAATAATAAATCCCATTATGAACATTTTTGTCAACAAAAGAATAATACTTAAAAGAATTACTAGTTCCAGAGCCTAATACAAAATCAATGGTTTTCCAATGAAGTTTTTCTGAATTTCTAACTAATTCAGCTTTTTCAATTTCCCAACCGTAGTTTTCAGTTTCAGAAGAAGTTGTCCATTTCAAAATTACATCATTATTTTTGACGTCAGCTTCAAACAATGAAAGTTTAACTGGTAGAGGAGCAAATTGATAATAACTTACATCATCTACAAATAAAGTCCAATCAGGTGAAGCGTTAGGTGCATAAAACATAATTGCATCAAGAGTAATAGTAGGACCGTTGATTACTCCATTACCACCAGAGAAACTAGTCCAACCAGTTCCTTGTAAATTCCATTGATATAAAACCCAATCATTACTATTTACAACATTAAGTTTTGGTGATAGTTCTGTTCCACCAGCTCCATCATCTATTGTTAAAGCCACTTGAGCACCAGCCGGGGCTGAAGTTGTTCTCATATAAAAACCAATGTATCCAGTTGAGTTAAGTGACTGGTTATTAGCTGGATTTCCACCGCCTGAGAGTAATCGTACTTGCCAATTAGTTGTAAGAGGAACACTATCTTTCAATATTACTCGAAGAGAAGCGAAGCCATTTAATGCTGCTCCAGTAGTTCGGTTTGATGAAGATAAAACAGAAATACCTTGCGTTGAACCACTGAAAGTTGGTTGCTGATTGAATACTCCAACTCCAATTTCAAAATCTGCTAAAATAGTATGAAGAGGGTTTGATGTTGATGCAAACTTATTTTTCAATAGAGACCAAAGTTCTGTATTTGTTCCATCATAACCTAAAGCCCAAATTCCTGCGCCAGCTATTCCAATTGTTTTTATTGAATCATATTTTTTTGATAAACTCAAAGAATCATCAAACCAGGTTTGTCGCCAGTTACCTGAAGAAATATATCTATACCAAGGAACATTAAATTGAGCATCTGACGGGAAATAATTTGATGCAGAAATTGTATCGGTTACAGACTTTGTGTAAGTGTAAATTCTCGAAACTCCAGAACCAGTTGTAGTTGCCATTCTACTACTGCTACTGACTGGCCAATCATAACCGTAGTAAGGCACACCGCAAATTAGTCTTTCATAAGTTGCATTTCTTGATAAATAAGTTCTAATACTTCTAGTTACGTGATGAACAGTATTTCCGGTTGTAATTGGTGCGACAGGTCCTGCGGTTGAGCTTCCAGACCAGTAATAATCATAAGCCATTAAAAAGTAGTAATCTACTACAGAGTTGACTGTGTTAAAGAATGAAGCGAGGAAAACGCTGCTCCAATCAACAGCGGGAATACATACCACAAGTTGCTTATTTATTGCTTTAAGAGCGGTTCCTAAATCATAAATGAAAGTTTGAAAATTAGCTGCTTGTGAGGAAGATATTCCTTCAAAATCAATATTACAGCCATCTGCTTGTCTAAGATTTATTTGAGAGATGATATTATTGATTAAGTTGGTTCTGTATGTTGCATTATTCAAAACTCTATGATGATTATCAAACATTATTACTGTCAGATGGACTTTTACACCAAAACTTTTTGCATAATTTACAACTTGTGTGGTTGCCCAATTCCTTGTTGTTGAAAAATTACCGGTTGTAGTAACTGATGTATCTACTTCAGCTCCAAAATATGCTATATGTGTTAATAAGCTGTAGTAGTAATTTGAAGCAGTTGCATCACTAATCCAGTAAGGATGAAAGCCGTAAATTACATTTGATAATGCTTCTGTGCTCTCTAAATAAGAATTTTTGATATATCCAGAAGGAATTAAATCCAGCCCGACTTTATCTGGATTTTGTTTGTAATATTCACTCTCAATTTGATGAATAGATTTTTGACCTTCTTGCGAAAAAGAATTAATAACGAAAAAGATTACATATACAATGATAATAGTGACAAATTTTTTCATAATCTTTGAAAAGCCTTTGATTAAATTGCTAATGAAAATTAAACTATGTTTAATTATTTTTCGCTCTAAAATAAAAACAAAAGAGAAATAAAAAATGAAAAACTTAATTAACTATCTTTTAAGTTTGATCTTAATTACAACTCCAATTTTTTCACAATCAAATCCTCCTAAAAGAGAAATGAGAGCTGCTTGGGTAGCCACTGTTACAAATCTTGATTGGCCAAGCTCACCATCCATCAGTACTGAAGCTAAAAAACAAGAAGCAATAAACTTACTTAATGAATTAAAAGCTGCAGGTGTAAATGCAGTTATTTTTCAAATTCGAACTGAATGCGATGCATTATATCAATCGAACTTTGACCCTTGGTCTTATTGGTTAACAGGCTCTCAAGGAACACCGCCTAATCCATATTTTGATCCATTAAAATTCTGGATTGAAGAGGCGCATAAGAGAGGAATGGAATTGCACGCTTGGTTCAATCCTTATAGAGCTGAAAGAGCAGTCGGTTCATATACACTTTCTCCTCAACACGTAGTAAATCAAAATCCAAGTTGGATTATTACAATTTCAAACTTTAGATTTCTTAATCCTGGCTTACCTCAAGTGATGAATTATATTACATCAGTTGTATATGATGTAGTTAGTAGATATGATGTTGATGGCGTTCATTTCGATGATTACTTCTATCCATATCCACCAAATCAAATTACTAATCAAGATCTTCAAACATTTCAACAATATCCAAGAGGATTTACAGATATTGGTGATTGGAGAAGAAATAATGTTAATATGATGATTAAAATGGTTAATGATACTATCAAATCAATCAAACCTTGGGTTAAATTTGGTATAAGTCCATTTGGAATATGGAGACCAGGCTATCCTCCAGGAATTACAGGTATGGATGCTTATGCAACTATTTATGCTGATGCACTTGCTTGGTTGAGAGCAAAATCAATTGATTATTTAACTCCTCAACTTTATTGGCCATTCGGTGGTGGACAGGATTATGGTAAACTTCAACCTTGGTGGGCTGATTCGGTTGCGGCTTATGGTTTGCATTATTATCCCGGTCACGCATTTTATAGAGTCTCTGCCTGGACTAATCCAAGTGAACTTCCTAATCAGATAAGATTAGATAGGTCCAATCCCAAAGTTCACGGTGGTGTTTTTTTCAGGGCTTGGAATTTTATTGAAAATCCTCGTGGGGTTACTGATACA
>JANWVQ010000051.1 GCA_025056745.1 Ignavibacterium sp. | reverse complement strand
TCCTTTTCTCTGATTGACGTATTCTCTTTTTAGCCGATTTATGATGCGCCATTAAAATTTCCTTTTTTTCAAAATTTCAGATGCAAATATATGTTTAAAAACAAATTACTGCAAAATTTTTGTTTTATAAGTTCTTCAAATAAAAAAACTCACTGAGAATCTGTTAAATTATATGACAATGCTAAAGATTAAAGATGACTCAATATGATTTATATATTCCTTGCTTATTAAATACTTTTTATATCATTTCATTTTTAATAAATTTTGAATAAAGGTTTTCAAAATCTTAAAAAGAGATTAGATGTCTAAAAGAAAATTTTCATATACCTACCAAGAATCTTTCGAAAAAAAACTTTATGATTTTTTCGTGATGATTGCTGGATTATGGACTTTTTCAGTTCAATTCTTCAAATACATATTCATTCCCCCTTATGAAATTTATGAAATCAGAAAACATATGAACGAACTTGGCATCAAAACTTTTCCAATTGTTAGTGTAACTGGATTTATTATTGGATTAGTTGTTGCAATGCAAACACAACCTGTACTTGCTCGCTTTGGTGCTGAGTCAAATTTGCCCGGTTCTGTTGGAATTTCAATTGTTCGAGAATTGGGACCTGTAATAACTGCATTGATCTTTGCTGGAAGAGTAAGCTCGGGAATAGGCGCAGAGCTTGGATCAATGCGTGTTACTGAACAAATTGATGCAATGGAAGTTAGCGCTATTGATCCATTTAAATTTTTAGTTGTAACCAGAATATTCGCCTGCACTTTTATCTTACCAATTTTAACCGTATATGTAATTTTTATCTCGTTATTTGGAGCTTATGTAGCAGTTTTATTAGTTCAAAACATGACATTTGAATTTTTTTTAGGTTCAGTATTAAGGTCTGTTGAATTTGGCGATGCAATTCCGGGAATTTTAAAGACTTTTGTTTTTGGATTTATCGTTGGGGTCGTCGGCTCATACAAAGGTTATACAACTACAAATGGGACAGAGGGAGTCGGTCGGGCTTCAACTACAGCAGTTGTGGTTTCATCTCTGTTGATTCTAATTTTTGATATGATTTTAGTTAAATTAACTTTATGGCTTTGGCCAACTTTTTAATATGTTGAAAATTGAAAAACTATCTAAAAGATTTGATCAGAAAGTAGTTTTAGATGAAGTATCTCTTTATACTTCAAAAGGCGAAAACTTGGTTATCTTTGGCAGAAGTGGAACCGGAAAGAGCGTATTATTAAAATGCATAGTAAGATTATTAGAACCCGATAGTGGAAAAATTTTTATCGAGGACAAAGATATTCTTTCACTAAAAATTAAAGAGTTAAATCAAATCAGAAAGCAAATTGGATTTCTTTTTCAAAGTGCTGCTCTTTACGATTCTATGAGTGTTCGTCACAATTTAGAATTTCCTTTAATTAGAAATTTTGATTTCACACCAGAGCAGCGTGAAGAAAAAATAATCTCTGTCCTTGAAAAAGTTTCTTTGCTTGATGCAATTGACAAAATGCCTTCAGAGCTATCTGGTGGTATGAGAAAAAGAGTTGGACTTGCACGTGCTATTATTACTGAACCAAAACTAATGCTTTACGATGAACCAACCACAGGCTTAGATCCTATTACATCTAAAGAGATCAGTAAATTAATTCTTGAACTACAAAAATCTCTAAAGATGACTTCTGTAATTGTTACTCACGATTTACTTTGTGCAGAGATAATTGCAGATAGAGCAATTATGCTAAACGAGGGTAAAATTATTTTTGAAGGAAGTTTAGAAGAAATGACATCATCAAAAGATCCATTTTTAGTCAACTTTTTCAAACACGAATTTAAATCAGAGATTTCAAATGCTTAAAGATTTAAGTGGTGCCAAATTAGGTATTTTCATTTTTGTCGGAAGTGTTTTGTTGATAGTTGGAATCTTTATGCTTGGAAATAAAGACCAACTATTTGTATCAACTTTTAACATAAAAGCTTATTTCAAAAATACTGAAGGATTACGAAATGGTGCTGCTGTTAGATTTGGCGGAATTGATGTTGGAGCTGTAAGCAATATTAAAATTATGCCCGATACTTCCGGACTTGTTGAAGTAACGATGAGAATTAAATCTGAAATTAGAAGATTCATAAAAAAAGATTCTCGTGCTACAATCGAAACTGAAGGATTGGTCGGTAATAAAGTAGTTACTATTTCTATGGGCTCAAGTGACGCCGAATTAGTAGAAAACAATGGAACTATCTTATCACGAGAACCATTGAGCTTCGCAGATGTTATTGAAGAAACTCAGGGTATTCTTTCTTACACAAAAGAAATGACAAGAAATCTTTCAGAAATTATTTCAAGAGTAAATCAAGGCGAAGGGACTATTGGAAAAATTATAAACGACGAAGAGCTTTATAAAGCAGCAACGAATATAACCAAAACCGCTGATAAAAGTTTAACTTCACTAACTGAAGATTTGAGAAATATAATTTCACTTTTCGACGAATTGGGAAGAGGAGTTGAAACAGTTGTAAAAAATACAAATAATGTCGTAGCAAGCATTGATACGTTGTTGCAAGGCGTATCTGAAGGTAAAGGTATTCTTGGAACTTTAATGACAGATCAAGGTACAGAGGGTAAAAGTATCAATAGAATTTTAGAAAATCTTGTCCAAGTTTCAGAGGACACGAAGATAAGTGCATCAAGATTGGCAGAGAATATGGAAGCTCTTAAACATAATTGGCTCTTCAAATCATATTATGAAAATCGTGGCTATTGGGATAAGGCAGAATTCGAAAAGCAAATTGATTCTAAATTGAATGAGCTAAATGAAAAGATTATTCTTTTGGACAAGAAGATTAGCGAATTAAAATCTTTAGAAAATCAGAATAAATGATTTCAATTTTAGATATTGATCACTACCATTCTTTAGAACTTTCCGAGTTTATTAAGAGCTTTTCTTCTGAACCTTTGATTACAACATCTGAGTCAGAACTTTTGAAATCCGATAAAATTATTATTTCTTTCTCTGGAGGAATTCAAAAGGCAATCAGAAAAATTCACCTACTAAATTTGTTTTCTGCATTGCGAATGATCTCTAATAAACCAGTTTTAGGAATAAACTCAGGTATGCATCTTTTATGTGAAAAAGTTGAGGAAACCTCTTGCCTTGCAATGATCCCAACTTTAATACAAAAGACAGAAGATTTTCAGGTTAACAATTCAGTTGGAAATTTTTCTGAGATTATTTTAATTAATGAAGACCTATTATTTAAAGGCTTAAATAAATCTAATTTATTCTATTTCGAAAGTTGCAATTTTATACCAAAGAACGAATTCACCACTTCTGTTTTGAAAAGTAACCAAAACATTTCAACTTCCATAAGAAAAGGAAATTTTTTCGGAGTTCAGTTTGTTCCTCAGAAATCCAAAGAAAATGGAATGATACTTCTGAAGAACTTTATAGAATTATAAAAAATCAAGCTAAATCAAAAAAATAAAAGCTTTCAGATTATCAGTTTGGTTGCTCTGTTTTTTTAACAGATTTTGTTTTCTTTTCGTTTTTTTTGGTTTCTAAAACAGTTAAATCGACAAGCTGAGCAGCTACATCTTTGATCAAAGAAACTTTTCTGGCAAGTTCTTCCATTTTTTTTCTGTCACCAACAAGTTCTAAAATCAACAAACCTTCATCACTACAATTTTCTAATACTCCATCGTGAATTCCAAGTCTGGTTTTAATCATACATCCCCAACCGGTTAAAACTTTCTGAACTTGAACAGCGGCTTGTTTTCTTTTCCCGATAAGAATAAGTAGAATGGTTTTCATTGTGGTTCTCCTAATTTTATTAATTCCCCTTTCAAAAATAAAGGAATAATCAATAGTTCGAAAAATAAAAGTTATCTTCACCGCAATTTCTTAAATTGCATTGCCCTTGTTTTGAAGGTATATTTGCACGATAAAAATTTTTAGATTTTAGCAAAAAAGGTTGGTTTTGGCGAATTCTTCGTTAAAAATACTGTTATTTACATTACTTTTCGGAATTAGCTCTAACTACTCTCAGGTAGTCTTCAGAGATTTACGAAATTCAGATCAAAAAGAAAATTTTTCAGCTGAAATAAATATTAATAGTAAGTTTTCCGAAATAGTATCTTTGAATGGGAAATGGGAGGTTTATCCTTTTGAAAATCCTGAGAAAAAATTTTCTATAAATGTCCCTTCCTATTTTGAAGGTGATGGCGAGTTTATTTTTAAGAAAAAATTTCGAATCAGTGCTGAACAAATTCGTAAAAATAAAATAGAGCTAATTTTTCAAGGCTTAAATTATTCTGCCGATATTTCTATAAATAATGCTTTAATCTATAGACATACAGGTGGTGATATCCCTTTTTCCGTGCCTCTACCACGTGATATTTTATTTTCTGAAAAAGAAAACGTTCTTCAAGTATCATTAAAATACGAAATAACACCTGAGACTACTATTCCAATAAATAAAAGATTTTTCTTCCCGAAAAATTATGGCGGAATTTTTAGAAATGTTTTTTTGAAATTATCTCCTTCAGTAAATATTCAATCATTAAATGTTAATTCAAGTATCGAATTTTCTTCAAATCGTGCTAGAGTTGATATAGATGCTTTAATTGAAAACAAAGAAATTCAAATAGCTTCGGATACTTTGAGAGAAAATCAGGAACTTTTTACGCTTAGCATTCAAATTATTTCCCCAGATGGAAAAAATATTGTTGCATCTGAAAAAAGGGATTTTCAACTAAAAAGAAATAAAGAAATAAATATTAAAAGCTCCTTACTAATAAATTCCCCTTCGCTATGGTCACCTAATTTTCCTGTTAGTTACTTAATAAGAGCTGAAATTATTCGCAATGGAGCTGTAATAAACGATTATAACTACTCATTGGCTTTATTTGAACTTAGAGTCAAAGACAAAAAATTTAAACTAAACAACTCACCATTTAAATTTCACGGAGTTACATACGTCCCTACAATCGATATTTATGGTCCCCTTACTAATTATGAACAAATCGAAGATGACATAAAAAAAATAAAACTAACTGGCTTTAATTCAGTAAGGTTCATAAAATCAATACCACCATTGTATGTTTTAAGACTATGTGAAATTTACGGTTTAATACCAATTATAGATTTGCCACTGGCTGATCTTCCCGAGGGGTTATCTGAATCTGAAAATTTCAGAACTCGGGTTAAAGATTACTCTAATTTATTGTTAAAAGCTTTTAATGACTACTCATTATTTGTAGCATTAAATTTAGGTTCATCATACTTAGCAAGCTCAACTGAGATATCATCCTTTTTATCTGATTTAGCTTCATTCATTAAGCAAAAGAAAAATTTAATCTTAATTGCATCATTTTTTAATTATGATGTTTCTGAAATAAAAGGAATTGATTTATACGGAATTGAGCTATTCAATAATCTCTCATTTAATTCAACAAAAGACTTAGAGGCTCTTAAATCAAGAATTGATGAAGGAAGAATATTTTTCTCAGAGGCAACTTATACAATAAGTTTCGGTCAATCAGATGGATATGTAAATAAATTTACTTACGAATCTCAGGCAAAGTTCTTTGAAGATCTGATTAAATATTCTGAAAATAATTTCTCTGGATTTTTTATAAACTCAATGTTCGATTATCGTGGTGATTTTTCTTCTTTATTTTTCAAATTCGATGAGAAGAACATTTACAGAATTGGTTTAATATCAGAAGATAGAAAGGAAGAACGATTAGCTTACAAGGTTGTTTCATCATATCTTCAAGATACTGAACGAGTTACAATACCGATTGGTAGTTTGAAAGTTGATGCTCCAATGGTTTTTATTCTTACTGGTGCGATCTTAGCTTTCTTTATGGTGTTGTTAATTAACTCAGGTAAAAAATTTAAAGAAGATGCTAAAAGAGCATTATTGAGACCATATAATTTCTTCGCTGATGTTAGAGATCAAAGAATAATCTCAGGATATCAATCTATTTTTCTTCTTATAATTATTTGTGTAACAAGTAGTCTATTAGTAAGTAATATTATACATTATTTTCGTTCAGATTTATTAACAGAAAAACTTCTTTTAGCAACTGGTAGTAAATTTATTATTTCAGCATTTTCTTATCTTGCTTGGAATCCACTGAATTCAATTGTTGTATTATCAATATTTTTTTTAATGGTCTTATTCATTTTAATGTTAGTAATTAAAGCTGCTGCATTTTTTGTAAGAAATCGAGTTTATGTAACAAATGTTTTTTTCGTAGTTGTTTGGTCATTGCTTCCTCTGGTTTTATTTATTCCAGTTGGAGTATTTCTGTATAGATTACTAATAACAGAATTATTTAACACTTATGTATTTATCTTTTTTATTCTATTAAAAATTTGGCTCATATTCAGAATGATTAAAGGAATCTACGTTATTTATGATGTAAATCCGGCTCCAGTTTATTTTTATAGTTTTGTATTTATTCTTTTCATACTATCAGTTCTCATTTTTTACTTTGAACTAAGTTATTCATTAATTGATAACTTGATACTTGTCTTAAAGCAATTTAGAGTAGTGTAAATTGTATCTTTCAAAAGTTGAAATACTTGGTTTCAAATCATTCGCCAATAAAACAGTCATAAACTTCAACGAAGGAATTACCTCAATTGTTGGTCCTAACGGATGCGGTAAAACAAATGTAGTTGATGCAATTAGATGGTGCCTCGGTGAACAAAGAAGTAGCGTTTTAAGAAGCGATAAAATGGAAAACGTGATCTTCAATGGTACCGCAAATAAAAAACCAATGGGAATGGCAGAGGTATCCTTAACCATCCAAAACACAAAAGGAATTTTGCCAACAGAGTATAATGATGTTACAATCACACGCAGAATTTTTCGCTCTGGTGAAAGCGAATATCTCTTAAATAAAAATCTTTGCAGACTTAAAGATATCACCAACCTTTTTATGGATACCGGCATTGGAGCTAATGCTTATTCTGTAATTGAATTAAAAATGGTTGAAACTATTCTAAGCAATAAAGCAGAAGAAAGAAGAATTTTATTTGAAGAAGCTGCCGGTGTCAATAAATACAAACTCAGAAGAAGATTAGCTCTTAAAAAATTAGATGAAGTCAAAGCTGATTTAAGTCGCGTTAATGATATTGTCTCTGAAGTTGAGAAGAAAGTTAATTCCCTTGAAAGACAAGCAAAGAAAACTAACAGATTCACTCAGCTCTCTGCTCAATTGAGAGAACTTGAAATTGATCTAGCAGAAAAAGAATTTGCTTTATTTTTAATTAAAATTAATGAGCTGAAAAATTCCAAAGAAGAAAATTTTAGGAAAAAAATATTATTAGAATCTGACATTAAAAAATTTGAAGATGAAATTGTTATTCTTCGAGAGGATTTATCAATTATTGAAAATGAATTACAAGAAAAACGAAAACAAATAAATCAACTCACAGAAAAAATTTATAATTCTCAAAAACTTATATCAGTTCAAACTGAGCGTAAGAATTCTTTAGAGCAAAATAAAATCAAATACTCAGATGAAATAATTGAGTTTCAAAAAGAAATAGAAAATTCAAAAAACGTAATTGAAAAAAGTAATTTCGCAATTTCTCAACTCAATAAAACTCTAGAAGAAAAAAATCTTCAAAAACAAAATCTTCAAATTCAACTCGAGGCTATTTCTTCAGAATTAAACGATAAAAAAAATAATCTTAAATCTCAGTCTGAAATTTTAATCGATAAATATAGAAATATCAACACACTCGAAAACCAACTAAAAAACACTGATCATTTACTTACGGATAAAAAATCTCAAATCACTAAACTCGACAATAAAATCATTAACACCACAAACACAATTGCTAAAACCGTAGGATACGTTGAACAATTAAGTAACGAAAGAGATGACACAAAAAACAAAATTCAAGAAGCTGAAATTCTTTACTCACAAAAACAAAAAGAAAAATCTTTATTAGAAAATCAGTTATCTGAATTAAAAGAAAAAGAATTCGAAAAAAGAGGAGAAATAAATTCTTTAAGAGAAAAAATTGATTTTATTCAAAATTTAATCGACAACCTTGAAGGAATTTCCAAAGGCGCGAAGTCTCTTCTTTCTGATGGTTCCTGGTCAAAAAACAAATCTACAATTTTAGCACATATTGGAAATACAGACGACAAATACAGATTTGCTATCGAAGCAGCTTTGAAAAATTTGTTGAATAACATTATTGTTGAAAGCACTGAAGATTTGTTAAATGGGATTAGATATCTAAAAGATAACAAATTTGGTAAAGCAACATTCTTTATTCCTGATGATTCAAACAAAGATTCAAAAGGTTTATTCCAGCTAATCGAGAGAATTGCAAAAAAAATAAAAGCAAAGAAAATTTCTAAACATCCTAAATTCATTGGGTGGGCTTCTGATTTCATTGAATCTGAAGAAAAATGGAAATCATTCTTTAGATTAATATTAAAAGACTTCTGCATAGTTGAAGATATTGAAACAGCATTTGAACTTTATAGAAAATTTAGGACATTTAGCTACGCCACATTAAATGGAGATTTAATATCAAAGGACGGCTTGATCACCGCAGGTTCAGAACCAAGATTAGATGACACACTGTTTGGTAGAAAAAAATTGCTTGAAAATCTCAAGTCTGATTTTATCAAACAAGAAGAACAACTTTCTGAAATTCAAGAAAAAATTTCAGCAAAAGAAAAAGAACTAAACTCAATTGACTTAGCCGTTCTCTCAGAAAGAGGAAAAATGCTCGTCAATGACCTCAGTGCTATCGAAAAACAAATTTCTCAACTTGAATTTGAAATAAAAAAACTAAACGATGAGGTAGACAAAACTCAAAAAGAAATTACAGAATTAGTAGTTGAAACAAATAAATTAGAAGTACGCAAAGAAGAATTAAATTCTTTACTAAAAAATTCTCTTGAAGAAAAAAATTCCCTTGAGAAAGAAAAACATCAATTAGAAAATGATTTCAATTTAACCCAAGATAAATTTAATAAAGTCGTCTCCGAAAAAAATAATATCGAAATAGAAATAGAAAGAATACTTGGAGAGATTAAAAATCACAACAACTCAATAGAAAGAGCCAATAAATCTATTGAATCATATAATCTCAATATTCAAAGAAAAACTTTAGATATCAAAAACTCTGATGAAGAGTTAGAAAAAATCAGACTACTTCTTGATGATGAAAATAAAAGACTTGTTGAATTCGAAGAACAACTGAATTTATTAAAAACTCAAACTAACGAGATCAATACTAAATATCAGGAATTAAAAATTTTCGTAAATCAAAAAGAAAGTGAATTACGAAAACTTCGCTCCGATAGAGAAACAATTCAGGAACTCATTCATAGCTCTGATATTACACTTAAAGAATTAGAGATAAAAAAAGATTCTTTAATAGAACACATCAAAGAAACATATTCAATTCAAATAGAACACAAAGAATTTGAAAATTTAGATCAATTTGATTTTCAACAGCGACACAAAGAAGTTCAAGAACTAAGAGAAAAGATAAAAAATCTCGGACCGGTCAACCTTCTTGCTTATTCAGAATATGAAGAAGAAAAACAGAGATTAGATTTCTTACTGAAACAAAGAAATGATTTATTAGATTCTGAACGTGATGTAGTTAAAACAATAGAAGAGATAAACCAAACAGCTCAGGCTTTGTTCAAAGAAACATTTGATAAAATACGAGAGAATTTCATCAAAATTTTCCGAACTCTTTTTGATCCCGGTGATGAAGCGGATTTAAGACTCGAAGAAAATGCTGATCCACTTGAAGCTAAAATTGAAATTATCGCAAAGCCTCGCGGAAAAAGACCAACTTCAATTGACTTACTTTCAGGTGGTGAGAAAACATTAACTGCTATTGCACTTTTGTTTGCAATTTATCTTGTAAAACCAAGTCCTTTTTGTATTCTCGATGAAATTGATGCCCCTCTCGATGATGCTAATATTGATAGATTCACCAGAATTCTACACGAGTTCAAAAAAGATACTCAATTCATCGTCGTGACTCATAACAAAAGAACAATGGAGGCAGCAGAAACATTGTATGGAGTTACAATGCAAGAAGATGGAATTTCGAAACTTGTGCCAGTAAGATTTAATGAGGATTTTGAATTTGAGCAAAATAATTGATGATGAAATTTATAACTAAAATATGCTTTTTACTAACATCAATTTCGTTATACTCGCAGTGGGCTTATAATCCGAGTATTAACACACCTTTAGTAATCAGCCCAAATGATCCAACTAATATTTCAGTTCTTGGCGATAAAAAAGATGGTGGATTTATTATTTGGCAAGATATAAACAGCTCTTACATAAACAACATTTTTTTCATTCATTTCAATAAAGATGGGCAAGTAAGCTTTGAAGCAGATGGTATTGAAGTTTCACCTTCAGTTTTTAATAAATTAAATCCTATTGCAACAATAAATCAAAATGATGAAGTTTTAATTTTATGGAGAGAAATAATATCTCAAAACCGGGAGATTCTCCGAGTTCAAAAAGTTAACTCTTTTGGAAAAAGACTTTGGACTGACTTTGGAATTCAATTAGAAAAAGTTGAAGGACAGATTACTGACTTTTCAATTTCTTGTAATAGAAATGGAGAGGCTTTTATTGTAATGATTTCAAAAAATCCAGAAAAGCTTGATCTTACCAAAACAATTTATAAAATAAATAACTCTGGTGAACTAGTTTCTAAACTAACATTACTAAGAAAATCAACTGGAAATATTCACGACCCTCAAATTATCTCAATAGATGATCAAAACTTTGCATTATCTTGGATTGAGGCAATCAATAACAAATCGATACTTAAATTCAATACTTTTAATATCTCATCCAAAAACTATAAAGAACCTTTGACTATATCTAATGAAAAAGAGAATATAATTGATTATTCACTCTCAAAATTAGAAGATAATTACTACATCACTTGGACGGTTTTATCCAAAAACAGAAGGATTTATCATCAACTTGTTTCATCGAGAGGTGAGAAAAAATGGGGTCAAGAGGGAAAGTTAATAACTACTCAAAAAGGCAGTAACTATAATCCCAAATATTCTTTCTACAACAATCAGATTTTAGTCACTTGGATAAACGAAATCAATAACTTTGATAAAAACATCTACGCTAATTTTTTCGATTTTAATGGAGAAAAAATTTGGGACTCAAAACCTTTGCCGATAGTCGAGTTGAAAGGGGATCAATTCGGACAACAAGTTGTTTCTGATAAGAAAGGCGGATTTATAATAGCTTGGATTGATAAACGAGATAAAAATGATTTCGGTAATATCTACGCTCAAAAAATTACAATTGATAAAAAATTTCTCTGGGACTCTGCCGGGGTTGACATTGGAAATTACCCTAATTCTCCTAAAAGTTATTTGAACCTAATCTCAGATAAGTTAGGAGGTGCAATTGCAATTTTCAAAGACAAAAGGAATGATGGTTGTAAGATCTACGGACAGAAAATATTTTCTTCAGGAACTTATTCGGGTCAAATTTTAGATTTTAAGGTAGAACAAATTATTGATTCTGTTAAAATATCTTGGTATGCTATTAATGAACCTAATGCTGTTGAATACGAGATATATAGAAAGAACAATAAAGCATCAAATTGGGAGAAACTTTCCAATCTTTTAAAGCCAACTAAAAATGATGTTAACTACTACGAGTATTTTGATTTTCCAAGTATTGATGGAATTATAACTTATAAACTCGTTCAAAAAATTTCTGGAAAAGAAAGTCAACAGTTTTTTGAAAAATCAATTGACTATATATCCAACTGGGATAATTACATTCTTTATCAAAATTCGCCTAATCCATTTTCAAAAAAAACCAACATAAGTTTTGTAATTCCTTTTCCACAAAATGTTCAAATTGAATTGTTTGATTTTAGATTAAATTTGATAAAAATACTCGTTGATGATTACTTCAATGCTGGTAAACATTCGGTTGAGTTATCAGCAGATGAACTTTCTAACGGAGTTTATTTTTACCGAATAAGAGCGGGAAGTTTTATAGCTGTTAAAAAAATGGTTGTGGATAAATAATGGAATCATCCAAGATAAAAGTATTCGTTGATTTTGATGGGACAATATCTCTTTTAGATGTTGGTAGAGAAATTTTTTACACTTTTGGAAATAAAGAAAAAGCAGAAGAAATTGTTTCACAATTTCAAAACGGTATAATAACTTCGAGACAATGTTGGGATTTGTTAATCAAAAATTTGAATTATTTTAATCATCAAAAACTAATCGAACTAATTGATAATATTCCAATTGATCAAACCTTTAAAGACTTTGTTCAATTCTGTAAAAATAACCACATAGAAATTTTCATCTTATCCGATGGATTCGATTTCTATATAGAAAGAATACTAAATAGAGAAAATTTGAAAGATATTCCTTTTTACGCCAACAGTTTGAAAGTTGAAGGAGAAAAATTATTAATCTCCTTTCCATATTTTAACCCTGATTATCCTCATTCATCAAACCCCAAAATGATTCATATAATTGATAATAGCAGCGATGAAGATTTTACAATTTATATTGGAGATGGAAATTCTGATAAAGAAGCAGCTCAATATTGTGATTTAATATTTGCAAAAGACAATTTGTTAAAGCATTGTGAAAAAAACAGGATATCGTTTTATCCGTTTAAAAATTTTCTCGACATCAAGGAGCAAATATCAAAACTTCTTTCTAAAAAGCGCTTAAGAAAAAGTTATCAAGCATTTCTAAAAAGAAAATTAGCTTATGAGGCGGAATGAATAAGAAAAAACTTGCACAAATAATATTTGAAAACAGAAGCTATACTCCTATTCCGTTTTTAGTTTTAATGATAATTTTTGAACAAGCTACAATTTTATCATTAGTGATTGGATTTATAGTTTCATTATTAGGTGAATCAATCAGATTATGGGGAGTTAGCTGGGCAGGCAGTGAAACAAGAACCACTGGAAAAGTTGGAGGAACTTATTTAATTATTAGCGGTCCATTTGCTTATGTACGCAATCCCTTATACGTGGGGAATATTCTTATTTACTTGGGATTAGGAATTATGTCTATGTCATTATTCCCTTATTTACAAATTATAGCTTTTGTTTTTTTTGTTTTTCAATACAGCATCATCGTCTCAGAAGAGGAAGAGTATTTGAGAAAAACTTATGGTGCACAATATGAAAGATATTTTGAAAATGTACCAAAATTTTTTCCAAGGTTTACAGCTTATAAAGATTCGAGTGTCGAACAACCATCATTTAACATTAAAACTGGGCTTCTTTCTGAACGAAGAACCTTACAGGCTTTTTTAGGTGTTTCATTGTTTCTGGTATTAAAATTTTTATTTAGAATTTATGTCTGAAAATTCCGTTTTAATAATTGCAGGAGAGGCATCCGGAGATCTTCACGGCTCAGCGCTGATTGATGAACTTAAAACTCTTTCGCCTGATTTGAAATTATTTGGCATTGGTGGACACAAAATGCGAAGTTCGGGATTGGAACTAATTTTTCATTCGGATGACTTAAATTTTATGGGCTTCGTTGAGGTAATAAAACATATCCCATATATCAAAAAAATCCAGAAAAAAATTATTGAAGAGGTGATTAATCGTAAAACAAAGTATGCAATACTAATTGATTATCCCGGTTTTAATTTAAGCTTGGCTAAAAAATTAAAAAATCTCAATGTTAAGATTTTATATTTTATATCTCCTCAAATTTGGGCTTGGGGACATAGTAGAATAAAAAAAATCAAAAAACTCATTTCTAAGATGTTTGTGTTGTTTCCTTTCGAAGAAGAGTTTTATAAAAAATTCGGAGTTGAAGCTGAATACGTTGGTCATCCATTGATTACCATTCTTAACAATTATAAATTTTTAGACAAATCTGAGTTGTTTGAAAAATTTAATTTAGATAAATCAAAAGAAATTTTACTTTTACTACCCGGAAGCAGAAAACACGAAGTTTCTCTAATACTACCTTCAATTCTACCAGCAGCAGAGAAATTATCTAAACTACACAATATGCAAATAGTTATAGCTTGTTCAAACTCTATTGAGGAAGATTTTATAAGAAGTTCAGCAAATTCAAATTCTTATAAAATAATTTCTGGTTATAATTACGACTTAATGAAACATTCAAAGTTTGGAATAATCAAATCTGGAACTTCCACTTTGGAGGCAGGATTACTTGGTCTACCGATGATTATTGTTTATAAGGCTAATTATTTATCATATCTTATTGGAATGCTACTCATAAAAGTAAAATATATTGGAATAGTAAACATTTTATCAGGGGAACAAATTGTTCCTGAGTTATTACAAACAAAACTTACAGAAAAAAATATTTTATCAATTGTTAACAATCTATTGTCTGACCCTCAAAAAATAGAATTAATGAAACAGGGGTTATCAAATTTAAGTCAAAAATTGGGTTCTAAAAATTCTGCAAAGATTACGGCTAAAAAAATTATTGATTTTATAAATGAAGAAGCTTAAGCAATCTATTTATAGAATATTAGGAAACTTAATTCTAAAATACTCATTAGATTTACTTTGTAAATCGTTGAAAATTGAAATTATGAACAAAGATGTAATAGAAAATTTAGAGAAGCAGAATCAAAATTATGTTTTAGCATTTTGGCACGGAACGATGCTTTTACCTTGGTTTTTACATCGTAATAAGAATTTTTCTGCACTCACCAGTATGAGTAAAGATGGCGATTTACTGGCAAAACTTTTACGATTTTGGAATTATGAAGTAATCAGAGGTTCGAGTAGTAAAGGTGGAGATGTTGCTTTAGGAATTATGATAGACTATGCAAAAAATAAATATTCAATTGCGATAACTCCAGATGGACCAACTGGACCTCCATTAAAGTTTAAGGCAGGTGCAGTTATTACAGCAAAGAAAAGCAAAATTCCTCTTGTCTTAGCAGGAGTTGGCTATTTAAAAAAGAAGAAACTCAAAAGTTGGGATAGTTTTCAAATACCATTACCTTTTTCTAAAGCCAGAATAATTTATTCAGATCCTATTATTATTGATTCTGAACTAGATTATAATCAAACAGATGAGATTATTAAATCTTGTGAAAAAATTATGAATGAACTTCAATTAGAAGCTGAAAAATTTTAATAGTTATGACAAGAATCTTAAAAACATTTTCGCTTTTATTTGTACCGATTTATTATTTGATAATTACATTAAGAAATATCTTCTTTGACTATGGAATACTTAAATCAGAAAAAGTAAGATCAAAAGTAATATCAATAGGAAATTTAGTTGTAGGCGGCTCAGGGAAAACTCCTTTTGTAATATACATAGTTAAGTTATTAAAAAACTTAGGCTGGAAACCATCTGTCTTAAGCCGTGGTTATGGTAGAAAATCAAAAGGATATGTTCTGGTCTCTAAGGATGGAACAAACGATAATATTGATGTAGATAAGTGTGGTGATGAAATATATCAAACCGTTTTGGAGTGCAAAGTTCCAGCTGCAGTTTCAGAAAGAAGAATAGAAGGGGCAACACGTTTGTTGAATGAGACTGACACTAATGTTATCGTTCTTGATGATGCTTTTCAACATCGATATATAAAAAGAGATATTGATTTGGTTCTAATTGATAAAACTTTTTTTAACAATACATCTATTTTTAATCAATCATTATTGCCCTCTGGTTTAATGAGAGAACCATTCAACTCATTAAAAAGAGCAGATGCTATAATATTAAATAACAAATTTCACGATGAGGATAAAAATTTAGAAGCTGAAGAAATTCTAAAAAAATTTAATAAACCCATCTTTAAAGCCTACTACAAAGCAATTTCTTTTGTAGATATGACAAGAAAAACTAAGTATTCTCTGGAAGAATTTAACGGACAAGATAGTTTGGTTGTTTCAGGAATTGCTAATCCAACATCATTTTTAACAATATTACAAAAAACAGGAGTTAGCACAAAAAATCACTTGATTTTTAAAGATCACAAAAATTATACAGAAAAAGATGTTCAGCTTATAAGAAAAACTTTTTATTCAACAAACGCTCATTCCTTAGTTACTACTGAGAAAGACGCTGTAAAATTGCTTAAATTTGCACGTGAGTTTGATGACATTGATATATTTTACCTAAAAATTACCCTTTGTCTGGAAAATGAAGAAGAATTCATTGAGTATCTTAAAAGTAAATTAAACAACACAGTAACAAACTAAACCAAAATAGGAGAAGTTATTATGACTAAAACAAAGAAATATGTTTATTACTTCGGTGGAAAAAAAGCTGAAGGCAAAGCTGAAATGAAAGCTCTTTTAGGCGGTAAAGGAGCTAATCTTGCTGAAATGGTAAATCTCGGTCTTCCTGTCCCTGCTGGATTTACTATAACCACAGAAGTTTGTACTTACTATTACAAAAACAACAAAAAATATCCAAAAGAACTTGAAAAACAAGTTAAGGAAGCTCTCACAAAAGTTGAAAAACAGATGGGAGCAAAATTTGGAGATACTAAAAATCCATTGTTGCTTTCTGTTCGCTCTGGTGCTCGAGCATCAATGCCAGGTATGATGGAGACAATTTTGAATGTTGGTCTTAATGATCAAACCAGAGAAGCTCTAATTGAAAAAACCGGAAATCCTCGATTCGTTTATGATTCCCATCGTCGATTGATTCAAATGTATTCGGATGTTGTTATGGAAAAAGCTGCTGGTATTGAACCCGAAGAAGGAAAAGGCGTTAGACAACAATTAGAAAAAGAACTTCACAAAATGAAAGAGCAGAAAGGCGTTCATTTAGACACAGAGCTAACCGCAGAAGATCTTAAAGAATTAGTTGAAATCTATAAAGCAAAAGTCAAAGAAGTTCTTGGCAAACCTTTCCCAGAAGATCCTTGGGATCAATTGTGGGGCGCAATAGCAGCTGTTTTCCAAAGCTGGATGGGCAAAAGAGCTGTTTCATATCGAAGAATTGAAGGAATCCCTGATGACTGGGGAACTGCAGTAAATGTTCAATCAATGGTGTTTGGTAATATGGGAGATTCTTCAGCAACAGGAGTTGCATTTACTCGTAACCCTGCAACTGGAGAAAATTATTTCTATGGCGAATGGCTACCAAATGCTCAAGGCGAAGATGTTGTTGCAGGAATAAGAACTCCTAATCCAATAAACGAGGTTGGGAAAACTGATCATAATGCTCATCTTCCTTCTTTAGAAACTGCAATGCCTAAAACTTATAAAGAATTACTTAAAATTCAGAAAACCTTAGAAAAGCATTACAGAGATATGCTTGATATTGAATTTACAATTCAAGAAGGAACTCTGTATATGCTTCAATGTAGAGTTGGTAAAAGAAATGGTCCTGCTGCAGTTAAAATGGCTGTCGATATGTATAAAGAAAAACTCATCTCAAAAGAAGAAGCCGTAATGAGAGTTCAACCTTCTCAACTTGACGAACTGCTTCATCCAATAGTTGATCCAGCTGCAGAGATGAAAACAAAACCCATCGTAAAAGGACTTCCAGCTGGACCTGGTGGAGCTTCAGGACAAGTTGTTTTCTCTGCTAATGATGCAGTTGCTTGGGCAAAGGAAGGCAAAAAAGTCATTTTGGTTCGTGATGAAACAAATCCAGAAGATATCGAAGGAATGAGAGCTGCTCAAGCGATTTTAACAGCTCGAGGAGGAATGACTTCTCACGCTGCTTTGGTAGCACGTGGATGGGGTAAGTGTTGTATCGTTGGTGCCGGCGGTATTAAAATCAATTATGATGAAAAATATTTCACGGTAGGAGATACAGTTGTTAAAGAGGGTGATTGGTTGACATTAAATGGAACAAAAGGAACTGTTTACTTAGGCGAACTTCCAATGAAAAAATCCGCTGAAGAAAATCCTGATTTCCAGGCATTTATGAAACTTTGCGATGATGTTAGAAAACTTAAAGTTAGAACCAATGCAGATACTCCAGAAGATGCTTCTCGCGCAAGAGCTTTTGGAGCTGAAGGAATTGGACTTTTCAGAACAGAGCATATGTTCTATGGAAAAGGGTCAGAAGAGCCTTTATTTATTCTTAGAAAGATGATTCACTCAAAGACAGAAGCAGAGAGAATTGCAGCATTAAATGAATTATTCCCTTATGTAAAAAAGGATGTCAAAGGAACTCTTTTAGCAATGGATGGATATCCTGTTACTTTCAGAACCTTAGATCCACCTTTGCACGAATTCGTTCCAAAGAGAACTGATGAAAGAGAAAAATTAGCTGAAAGTTTAGGAATATCAATAGATGAACTTAATAAAAGAGCTGATTCACTTCACGAAAGTAATCCAATGATGGGACATCGCGGTGTTAGATTAGGAATCACATATCCAGAAATCACTGAAATGCAAGTCCGCGCTATTTTCGAAGCTACAGCAGAATTGATGAAAGAAGGTAAAAAGCCTTTCCCAGAAATTATGATACCCGTTACTTGTCACGTTAATGAAATAAAACATCAATATGATATAATTAACAGAGTACATAAAGAAGTTTGCGAAAAGTTTGGTCTTAAGAAAATTCCTCATTTAACAGGAACAATGATCGAAATTCCAAGAGCTGCTTTAACCGCTGATAAAATTGCAGAAGTTGCTCAATTCTTCTCATTTGGAACTAACGATTTAACTCAGATGGGATTTGGATTTTCAAGAGATGATATTGGTTCATTCTTACCAGAATATCTTGAAAAAGGAATTTTACCAGAAGATCCATTTCAATCAATTGATCAAGATTCAATCGGTAAGTTAATGCAAATTGCTGTTGAAGGTGGCAGAAAAACTCGACCTGATTTGAAAGTTGGTATTTGTGGAGAACACGGTGGAGATCCAAAATCAGTTGAATTCTGTCATAGAATTGGATTAAATTATGTAAGCTGTTCACCTTTCAGAGTACCGATTGCGAGATTAGCAGCAGCTCAAGCAGTTATTCGTGAAAAAATGGCTGCTCCGAAAAAAGTTGTTGCTGTTAAGAAGAAAACAAAAAAATAAATATCTTTAATTAAATGGGTAGTCAATAAAAAGTTTGATAGAGATGCTACTTAATTTTATAGAAAACTTTTTGACTACCCAGTTAATTCTCATTTTATTTAAAAACATATAAGGTGTTGAGATGAAGTTATCAGATTTCAATTATAATTTGCCCAAAAATCAAATTGCTAAGTATCCAATTTCACCAAGAGATAAAGCCAAGCTTCTTGTTGTACACAAAGATACTGGTGAAATGGAAGACAAACATTTTTATGATATTATTGATTATATGAATGAAGGAGATGTTGTTGTAGTCAATGAAACAAAGGTTTTTCAAGCTCGGCTTTTTGGTAAAAAAGAAAAGACCAATGCGAAAATTGAAGTTTTCTTGCTAAGAGAGCTTAATAAAAATGATTATATATGGGATGTAATAGTTGATCCAGCAAGAAAAGTAAGAATTGGGAATAAAATCTATTTTTCAGATAGCTTATGGTGCGAAATAATAGACAATACAACTTCAAGAGGAAGGACTGTTAGATTTAACCAACCGAATGTTTTTGAGCTCGTTGAGAAAATCGGCTACACACCATTGCCACCTTACATTAAACGAGATCCTGAACCGAGTGATAAAGAAAATTATCAAACAGTATATGCAAAAGTTCCCGGCTCTGTTGCAGCTCCAACAGCTGGATTGCATTTTACAGATAAGTTAATTCAAAAAATTCAGAAGAAAGGAATCAAATTCGTTCCTGTAATTCTTCATATAGGCTTAGGAACTTTCAGACCCGTTGATGTAGAGGATTTATCAAAACATCGAATGGACTCTGAATATTATGAAATCCCACCTTCATCTGCTGAAGTAATTAATGAAGCGATTAAAAATAACAAAAATGTTTTCATTGTTGGTACCTCAACCTGTAGAGCGTTGGAAACCAGTACAACTGCAGAAGGATTCATAAAACCAAATAAAGGCTGGACTGATAAGTTCATTTATCCGCCATATCAATTCAAAGTTACTAAAAAATTAATTACAAATTTTCACGCTCCTGAGTCAACTTTGATACTCTTAGTAGCTGCTCTGCTTGGAACTGATTTAACAATGAAAGCATATAAAAAAGCCGTAAAAGACAAATACCGTTTTCTGAGTTACGGTGATGCAATGTTAATTTTATAAAATGAAAGTTATAGCTATTATTCCAGCCGGAGGAAAAGGCATTAGGAGTGGGTTTTCCACTCCTAAACAATATTTAAAGCACAACAATAAAGAAATCATCACTTACTGCCTCGAAACTTTTCAAAAAAACAGACTAATTGATGAAATAATAATCTCCGCAGAACCTGATTATTTCAACCTTTTAATTAGATTAGTTAAGAAATCTAAACTTAAAAAAGTTAAAACTATTGTTGAAGGTGGAAGTACTAGGCAACAATCAGTTTACAATGCTTTACTTTCTTTAGATGCAAAAAACAATGATTTAATCGTTGTTCACGATGCAGCAAGACCATTATTACCTCAAAATACTTTATCGAATGCAATTGCACTTGCTAAGAAAAAAGGTAATGCTGTTGTATGCATCAAAGCGAAAGATACCTTAATTAAAGGAAATGATATAATCTTTGAATATCTGAATAGAGATGAGATTTATTATGTCCAAACTCCACAAATTTTCAAGTATGAAGTTTTATTGAAAGCATTCCAAAAGGCAGAGCAAGAGAATTTTATCGGAACAGATGAGTCGTCATTGGTTAAAAAAATTGATGAAGAAATATACATTTCCGAAGGCTCTGTTTTTAATTTTAAGATTACTACAAAAGAGGATTTAGAACTTTTCAAAAAGATATTAAAAAGAAATTCTTCCTTAAAAATTTAAACGAATATGACAAACTTTATATCTGACGCTATTCAGAATCTTGCAACTCCGATGATTTTATTTTTTGTATTAGGTTTTATTTCCACAATAATAAAATCCGATATAGAAATTCCACAAGCAATTTCAAAAGTCCTTGCGATTTATTTTATGATTGCAATTGGTTTCAAAGGCGGAGTTGAAATTTCAAAAACAGGTATTGATATTAGTTTATACAATGCAATCATTAATTCTGTGTTTATTGGAATTTCAACACCGATTGTTGCTTTTTTGATCTTAAAGTATATAGGAAAAATTGATAACATAAATAGTGGAGCAATCTCAGCTCATTACGGTTCTGTAAGCGTAGTTACATTTGTTACCGCAATTTCATTTTTAAACAGTAAATCAATTGATTTCAGCGGTTATATGGCTGGAATGATGGCACTTATGGAATCTCCAGCAATTTTTGTTTCTATTTTATTAGTTAGAATTTTTAGCTCACAGAAAATTTCAACTCTTAAATCAAATTTCATTGATCTTTTAAAAGAATCTTTATTTAATTCGAGTGTTGTTCTTTTATTTGGTAGTTTAGTAATAGGACTAATTGTTGGAGAGAAAGGAATGACTTCTGTCAAACCTTTTTTAGTTGACCCTTTCAATGGAATATTAACATTATTTCTTTTAGATATGGGAATGATCGCTGGACAAAGAATAAGTGAGTTCAAGAAAGTTGGATTTTTCCTAAGCGTATTTGCTATTTGTATGCCTGTAATGAGCGCATCTATAACAATATTAATGTCAAGTTTATTTAATTTCTCATTAGGTGATACTTTTCTATTCTCTGTCTTAGCTGCAAGTTCATCCTACATCGCAGCACCTGCAGCAGTAAGAATAGCTTTACCTCAAGCTAATCCAGCATACTATATCACAATGTCTTTAGCAATTACATTTCCATTTAATATTATGTTTGGAATTCCACTCTATTTCTCATTAATAAATTATTGGTAATAAAATGAAAAAATTAGAAATCATAATTGAATCAGTTGAAAAAAGAAAAGTATGCCGACTGTTAGATCAAATCGGTGTTAGTGGCTATACGATCATAGATAATGTTTTGGGACGTGGAAGTCATTTTACTCGAAGTGGAACAGAACTCAGCGAAATTATGAAAAGTTCTCTTATCATCGTCGTTGAGAAAGATGAAATCATATCAAAAATTATTGATGTAATAAAAAATGAAGTTTTGAAATTTTACTCGGGAAAACTTTTTTTATCAGAAGTACAAATAATTGAATAAATCAAGGATCTTTTATGTTGATCATTAAAATTTTTGGGAAGAAATTTTCTTTTCAATTCATACATTTTGTTTTAGCCATCTTTGTATTTATTTCCATAAATCAAGCTCAAACTCATTTCCCAATTAATTTAGACACAGTTAAAGCACAAAGATTTGATATGGGCAAGATGTGGACTTTTGAAGATCCACCTCTTGACTACTTTAAATCAGAATATAATTTTAATCCTTCAAAAGATTGGTTCGAGAAACTTCAAAAATCAGCTTTGAAATTAGGAGGCGGTTGCAGTGCCTCTTTTGTATCTGAAGATGGTCTAATAATGACAAATCATCATTGCATTCGTGGAATACTTCCATCTGTTCAAAAAGAAAATGAGAATATTCTCAAAAACGGTTTTATAGCTAATAACTTACAAGAAGAAAGGAAAATCAATAACTTAAAAGTTGAACAGCTTTTGATTATTGAAGATGTAACTGATCAAATCCAAAATGCTATTTATCAAGGAAAAACAGATGAAGAAAAATTATCATTACTCGAATCAGAAGTCCAAAAAATAACAAATCAATATCAATCAAAATTTCCTGATTTAACATTTAGAGTTACCTCGCTTTATAATGGCGGAAAATATTCTTTGTATGGATACAAAGTTTATAATGACATTCGTCTTGTATTCGTTCCAGAATTATCTGTCGCTAAACTTGGTGGTGATTATGATAATTTTACATATCCACGATATGGTTTAGATTGTGCTTTTCTCAGAGCTTATGAAAACGGTAAACCTATTAAAACAAATTATTTCTTTAAATGGAGTAATCAAGTTGTTGAAGAAGATCAATTAGTTTTTGTGGTAGGCAATCCCGGAAGCACTGATAGATTAAACACTTTCGAACAAATTGAATTTGAAAGAGACTATCGCTATTCAATTATGGTCCCAATATTCAAAGACCTTTATAATATTTATGAACAACTTGTTATTGATTCAAATGCTGAAGATTATAGATTAATTGCTAGACTTTTTTCAATAGGCAATGCTTTGAAAGTATATGAAGGGACTTACAAAGGTTTATTAGATCCTGTTTTGCTGGCAAGAAAAAGAGACTTTGAGAAAAATTTTAAACAGAAAGTTTTTTCCGATAAAAATCTTAAAGAAAAATATGGAAATCTTTGGACTGAAATTTCTAATTCAATTTCTGAGTTAAAAAAATACTCAAAAACAGCTTTTGCATACACGATAAGTAATTTATACTCTCCGCAATATCTTGTAATTGCATCAAGACTTTCAAATTTATTGGATGAAGTTTCTGCAGGGAAAATCAAATCTGAGGATTTTTATCAGGAAGCCCTCAAATTATATCCAAAAGATCTCAATGACGATCTTCAAAAGAAACTGTTACAAATTCAACTTAAAGTCTGGAAAAATTATCTTCCAGCAGAATCTGATATAAATAAATTTTTTAACAAATTCATCTCCGTCGATGAAATAATATCAAATTCCTATCTAACAAGTCAGAACAAGTTCAATGAGTTTATTAAAAAAACTTTAGAGGAAATTAAAAGCACTAATGACCCTTTCTTGTTTTTTGTAAAATCAACTCAAAATCAATTAAAGATATTGAATGATTCAACAAACAGAATAAATCAACGATTAACAGTTTTAAACCAAATGCTCGGCGAAGCACTTTACAAGATTTACGGTAATAGCATTCCCCCTGATGCAACTGGAACACTTAGAATTGCTGATGGGATCGTTAAAAGCTATGAATATAACGGGACACGCGCACCAATCAAAACAACATTTTACGGAGCATTGGACAGATATTATTCTTTTGACAAAAAATTTCCATTTAATCTTCCTAAATATTGGGAGAATTTGCCTGTTGAATTTGATCTATCTTCTCCGTTAAATTTTATCAGCACAAATGATATTGTTGGAGGTAATTCTGGAAGCGCAGTTTTGAACCTCAACGCTGAGGTAATTGGTCTTGCCTTTGATGGAAATATCGAAAGTTTACCAAACAACTTTATTTACACAACGGAAGCAAATAGAACTGTGTCAGTTGCTACCTTAGGAATGTATAATGCAATCAAATACATATATAAAGCAGAAAATCTCGCTAAAGAATTAATTAACGGAAAAATTGAAAGTGAATAATTATGAAAAAATTAATTTTAATTTTTCTCTTTATTGCTGAGTTTCATTTTACACAAGATTTTGATCAAAGAAATTATCTTTCATCAAATCAGATAAAAGATAAAATCTATCAAAACTTAGAAAAACTCGAACTTCAATTCCTTCGCAAACTGAATAATAATGATTACTTGAAAGCAAAGGAAATAATTTTCGATTCTTACTTGCTTCTATTCTCTATTCCTGATTTTGAATTTGATGATTATTTAATAATGAGTGAGCAAGATTTCAAGCAATTAGTTTCTGATCTTAAAAATGAATCTTTTACAGAGGATAAATTGACAATCATTGAGCTTGTCTCTAATTCCAACAATTTTACTGTGTCTCAAGTCTATCAGATTTTAGAAACAATAGATTTCTCTGAGGACAGAATTGAAGCAATTGAATTGTTGTATCCTTCAATCGTAGATAAATACAATTCATACAGGTTATTATCCCTTTTTAATAATTCAACTGATAAACAAACCGTTAGAAATATTATTTCAAATTATAATTACTTAAGAAGATGAACTGGATTTTTCTTATAGTTGCAGGCTTGTTTGAAATTGCTTGGGCTATCGGTCTAAAATATACGGATGGATTTACGAAACTTTTCCCTTCAATAGTGTTATGAATCGAGCTATTTGAGAATTAACAAATAAAATTATTTTGTTTTTGAGCGAAAAACGAAGGGTGCAAACCACGATATTTGAGAAAAAAAATTTTTGCAAGTTTATTAAAATTACATATTGCGTTTTTATGCAAAAAACAAATAATATTTTTGGCTAATGCACCCAAAAGTGTAAAGTGTGTAAATACTTTTTTACACAAGTGTAAGCCAGTTTATGACAAAAATGTCATACTGTCATTTTGATGGTTTGCCACGCCTTTTTTTGTTGATATTTATTGCTTGAGTGAGGAGTTCAATCTGAGCAATTCTATCACGAAGCAGACGGTTTTCCTCCTCAAGTTCTAAGATGCGTTTTGAGTGATTATCCGGCGGAGCCTTATCATATCCACGCAATAAAAAATCAATACTAACATTAAAATAATCACTCAACTTTAACAGATTGTTAATGCTCCAATTTCTTTCTCCTTGTAGGCACATATAAAAGGTTGATTTCTTTAATTTCAAATCTTTCATCACAGAATAAGCTGTAACATTTTTATCATCAATAAGTTTTTGTAAGCGAAAACTTATCTGCCTATTCAAAAGTCTTTCTAAAATAATTTCAGAATTTTCCATATTTGTGTAATAATTTACTTGACAAGTTCACAATTGTGAACTATATTTGCTATGTAATTAAAATAATACTTGAGTAATGTATGAAGATAAGTGAAATAATCAAACAGAAAAAAATTAGACTGACCCAAAAAGAAATTGCAAAAAGGTTTAATGTATCTCAGGGGTACATCTCCCATCTAATGACAGGCAGACGCCGTAACGAAGCCCTCCTTAAACAAATTTATGAAGACTTAAAAAGAG